>NZ_JAWDJM010000150.1:0-6863 GCF_032465715.1 Paraclostridium sp. MRS3W1
TAATTAGACATAGTCATTAATTAAAATAAAATGATTATTTTATATTCTTTGTAGAAGATGAATCTTTTAAATAAGCTTCTGAAGAATTTTTCAAAGTTGAAGTCCATTGATTATTGTTTTCATTTTTTTGTTTAGATTCTGACTTATTTGTTAAATTATTTAAAGAATTTGCCCATTGATTATTAAATTCAGTTTTAGTTTTTTTAGACATTTTTAAATCTCCTTTGTTTTAAGTATATAGTTATTTTAAGCTTAAAACATTAAATTTATTCTAAATAAAATTTTGTAGTCAAATAGAATTTTATATGAATTTATACTCTAATCTATTGACACTTAATACCATTTAATGCTTATATTAAAGATATAAGTTTATATATTATATTAGGAGGTAAAAATGAAAGTAAATTGGAACAGTAAATATACGACTATATCTGTGTATTCGTTTATAGTTATTTGCTGTAGTATTATTTTTTATCGCATTGCAAGTGATACAAGTGTGTTTATGGGTAAAATAAGCAGTATTATATCTACGCTTCAACCATTTATAATAGGAGCTGTTATAGCTTATCTATTAAATTTCATATTAGTATTTGTTGAAGAAAGAATGCTTAGTAAAAACAAATTAAATAAATTAAAGCCTAAAAGTAAGAGGGCTATAGGGCTTTTACTTACTTATATAGTAGCATTTATCTTATTAGCTTTATTCATTCAATTTGTATTACCTCAATTAGTAGAAAGCATGCTTGGGCTTGTTAATGATATACCTACATATTTAACTAATTTATCAGATCTTTTAACTAAATATACAAAAGATTTGAATGTAGATAAGGAATATTTAGATATAGCAGTTACAAAACTTACTGATTTTATAAACTATTTTATAAGCGTTGCTGCGGGATTACTACCAGTGGTAGGACAAGCTTTAGGAATAGTAGCATCTAGTATATGGAATATAGTCCTTGGAGTTATAATATCTATTTATTTGCTTATAGATAAAGAAAAGTTTTGTGCATTAGGAAGAAAAGTAGTATGTGCAGTGTTTAATGAAAAACATTCTAAAAGAATATTACAGTTAGTTGATAGAAGTAATGATACATTTGGAAAATTCTTGAGCGGAAAAATAATAGATTCTGCAATAATAGGGGTGCTTACTTTTGTAGTACTTACTATATTCAAAATGCCATATGTACTACTTATATCAGTAATTATAGGTATAACAAATATAATCCCATTTTTTGGGCCTTTCTTTGGGGCTATACCTGCAACCATAATAATTCTATTCGTATCACCAATAAAAGCATTATGGTTCATATTAATAATTATAGTTATTCAGCAATTAGATGGAAATATAATAGGACCTAAAATATTAGGAGACTCTATAGGTATCTCAGCATTTTGGATTTTATTTTCATTATTAGTTGCAGGAAAGTTCCTAGGTTTAGTAGGAATGATTATAGGTGTTCCTTTATTTGCAATAATTTACTCAATTATTAAGGAAGTAATAGAGGAAAAATTAGATAAAAAAGGTCTACCTATTAATACGAACGACTATCTTAAAAAGTAAAAATAAAAAAACTATCTAAATTTAAATTTAGGTAGTTTTTTTACTTTTATAATTTAGATTCAAACGTTTGTTGGGGAATAGTTTTTTTATAGAATCTTTATTACTTAATGTCTGATAGGTAATTAAATAAAAGTATCTATTTAAGTTTAAAGTACGTGCGGTTTCGAATTTTACTTAATTTGAATAAAATAATAAATCTGATAAAATTAATATTATCGTAAAAATTTAAAATATAATTCGAAAAGGAGGTTTTATGAAAAAACAGATTTTACCTAAAACATTACTGTTTATATTTATATTTGCATTCATAAATATTTTTATTTCTATATTTGGAAAAGAAAATTCTTTAATAGGTGTTATAGTTATAACTATGTTGCTAATGCTGCTACAACGAAACTTAGCCATATCTCCAATTAAAAATACATTTAAATTGGTAGGAATCAATTTATTTTTAGGAGTATTTTCTTTTTTAGCTATTCAAAATATATTTTTAGGAATTGTTTGTAATTTAGTAGCTATGTTTATAGTAGCATACCTATTTAGTTATAATTTAAGAAGCCATTTGGATGTAGCATTTGGATTGTTATATTTATTTATGATTGGAGCGCCTGTGAGCTTAGATCAACTACCTTTAAGACTAACATCTTTAGCTGCTGGGGCTTTAATAATAATGATTTCACAAATATTAGTTAATAAAAATAAATTAGAAAAAACTAGTGATAAAGTATTAATGGATTTAGGTATTTATATAGCCCAAAAAGCTGAATACTTAAAAGATCAAAATGACTATAGTGAATCTTTGGATTTAAAAATAAACAATTCAATGAGAAAAATAAAAACTATTATTTATGATAATAGAAAAAAAGGTTTCTTCTTGACTGGTAATGGATCTAATGTTTTTAATATAGTTTTTAATTTTGAAAGAATAAATACTATGCTAGATGATTATAGACAAGATACAAGTTTGTATAATAGTGAAGATTTATCAACAATTAGCTACGAATTAAATAATTTAAAGTCTTATTTAAATAAAGATATAAATCAAAGTGAAATAAATTTTAAAAATTCGATGAGTACAGAGTTATATGAATTTTACGATGCAATGGAAAATATATATTTTTATTTAAACGAGTATACAAGTAATAGCAGTGAAAAGAATATCTATGATAATTTAGAAATTCCATATAATTTCAAAAAATCTTATATTTACAAAGATCATATAAGTACTAAGTCTATGAAGTTTACTTATGCTACAAAAGTGGCTATAGGAATTGCATTGGGTGGATTTATAATGGACTATTTCAACTTAAAGGAAGGTCGATGGATATTATATACTATATTTTCTGTTATACAACCATACACTGAAGATGGAATAATTAAAACGAAGAAAAGACTATTTGGAACTATTTTAGGGTGTATATCAGTATTTATACTGTTTTCAATATTTAAAGATCCGACTTTGAGAGCAATTATTATAATTTTCACTGGATATATAAGTGGTTATGCAAAAGAAATAGATTATAAATATGAAATGATATGTATTACAATATCAGCTATAGGTTCTGTTAGTATGCTTACTTCACCTGATGTATTTATTGTAAATAGGGTTGCATTTATTGCATTAGGTATTATTATAGCGTTAATTATAAACAAGTTAATATTGCCATATAATGCAAACACTGCATATGAAGTACTACTAGATATGTATAGAAATGTAATTAAAGAAATGGAAACAGAAGTTCAGCTATCGGTGGATGGTGATGGAAATCTTCATAAAGTAAAAAATCTTCTATTAATATCTAACCTACTAGAAGATAAGTTAGTATCTATGAATAATTTAGTAAAAGATAAAAATCAATATGAAGTCTTAAATAAAAAGAGATTATTAATTAATAGTATGTATTGCATATATTTAAAATTTAAAAGAAACAATGAAATGCCTATATACTATAATTTAGCGCAGTTAGAAGAAGCTAAAGATTTAATAATAGAAGATATTGAAACTACAAATGATATAGATCATAAAGTAATATGTAAAAATCTACTGTATATAATTGAAAATTCAGATGTTATTAAAGTATATGCATAAGCTAAAAAAAGAAATTAGTAAATCAGATGATTTACTAATTTCTTTTTTTACATTAATTTATTTCTTTTTGAATAATCTGTGTGTTTATCATTATTATAATTTAACTTTGCGCAAACACTTACTGTGTGTTTATTTCTGTGATGTTTTATTTCTAAATCACTAAACTGCGCATCATCTGCATTACTTCTTAAGTAATTTCTTACAACATCTTCAGCTGATTTTTCATCAACATCATCATATGTTTTAAAGTAAGCATTTTCGCCTATTTCAAGTGTTAAATCATAATTACCATTATCTAGTCTATTTCTCATTTCACTCATATTATCCATAGTTTACCTCCAAATTAATATTGTCATCACAATTAAGTTTATCCAAAGTAAACTAATTTTATTAGGATTATAAAAGTTTTAGTATAGCTTGTTTAAAGTCATCTTCACTAAAATCCCCATTAAAATTTATAGAGCCGAGTACTGTGCAGTAATTAGCTTCACCAGTTTTACTCCATAAAATTGAATGATTTAAAATATCCTTACACACTTTGTCTAAATCAATTCCCATAGCTTCCATGCTAAAACGCATTTTATCAGGATATCTACAAGGGATGTTATCTATATATGTACATTTTTCACAATATCTACAACGTCCCCCATCTGATAAAAGTCCATTAAATATTTTCTCTAATGGTATAAGTAAATCAGATAACACTTTTCTTAGATACGGATGCACAGTTTCTATTGAATTGTTATCATCAACATCCATATACATTGCTAAAACCAAAGAGTACTCGTGATTTTTTGTGTAGTCAGTAAATTTTGGACTATTTGGAGGACATGTATAACTTAAATTATAGTGAGGACATCCATCTTTACAAAGGCCTGTGAAATAGTTAAAATCCATATAATTTTCTAAAGTTTTATTTTTACATATATTTGCTTTTAGTTTTATATCATTTCCATCTTTTTTAAAATTTAGTGTAATCATAGTAACACTCCTATATATATTTTTTACTGATACTATAATATTATTATATCATCATACATCTTACAACATTGTTACAGTAAAAATATACAAAAAGTGGTATAATTATTTGTATGTTTTGTGATTTTATAGCAGTTGGAGGTGTCTTTTGAGGAAAAAATTGTTTATATTGAGTGGGATTGCATTATTATTTGTTTTATCTTTTGTTTGGGCTGTAAATGTATTTACTTTAAAAGAGATTAATAAAAACGAAATAGATGTCAATCAATTTATAAAATGTAGTGACGAAGTGAGTAGTTCAAAAGCTCAAGTTAATTGGCAGTATGTAGCAAGTATAATAGGGGTACAAAATAAAAATAATTTTAAAGATGTGAGTAATGATGAAATAAAAAATATTGCTAATTTATTCATAATTAAAGATGGAGAAAAATACAAAATTTTAAATTTAGATGATGTCTTAAAGAAGCTTGAATTTAGCTCTAAAGAAGTTAAGAGAACTCATGACTATGTAAGTGATTTAAAATATTTTGGGTTAAAACCATCTAGACTAAGCCCAGATGGAAAATATATGACATTTATAGACTCTGTAAAAAATAGTGCTATCTATAATTATAATAAGTACAAAATTTTACCATCTATTACTATAGCTCAATCTATACTTGAGTCTAATTGGGGTAAATCTGAACTATCTTCTAAGTATAATAATTTATTTGGAATAAAAGCAAATAATGCGTGGAAAGGTGAGTATGTTAATATAGAGACTAGTGAGTATTATGATCAAGTAATCACTGATAAATTTAGGGTGTATAAAACAAAAGCAGAATCTATACAAGACCATGCAAAATTTTTAAGTGAAAATCCTAGATATAAAGAAGTTCTTACTAAAGCTACTTATATAGAACAAGCAGAAGAACTTCAAAGTGCTGGGTATAGTACAGTTTCAGATGAAAGTGGGAATTTAACATATAAAAACTTATTAATAGAGATAATTCAACAATACAACTTACAATTAATCGATAGTTATGTTCAAGAAATAAGAGAATAGAACAAATGTTCTATTCTCTTATTTCTTTTTGTATGTGTTTTTATTTATAAGTTCTTCTCTAATGATATTTCCTTCTTCATCTAAATATACTCTATAAGTAGCTACCTTAACTTTATCTTCTTCATAATTGCTTTTTGTTATAAGGTAAAGTCTTTCTCTGTCTTTATCACATCCATAAATTTTAGATGTAATAACTCCTTTATTTACTGTGTTTTTAATATAAACAGGATGCATAAGGGGATTTTCAAATTTAAAATCTGTATACCCATAAGATACTGCAGCATCTCGACCTGCAGGTGCATATTTTGATACAAATGTATGATTATGAACTTCTGATATATTCATTCCTGAAAGTAATGCAGCATTATATATTGTGGTAGACACTTGACATACTCCACCACCTTCGCCATTTACATATTTGCCACCAACTATAACCTTAGCTGTTTTATATCCGTTATGCCATGTTCTAGCGCCTGTAGAATTATTATATGAAAACTCTTTATGAGGCATTATCAATTTATCGCTGGTACTGCTTGCTGCAACATTTATATTATTCCCTCTAGAAGTCGTATAGTTAAAAGTAGTACTGAATTGACCTAGTACTGTATTTATAGAGTTAACATTTTCTGTGGTTACTTTAGGATTAACAGTATTTACTGGAATTTTTAAATCTTTTATGTTCTTATTTGATATCATATTATATATGGATTCTTTTAGCTTAATTTTATCAACTTTCTTACCATGTTTAGATTCAGTCCTTTTAATAGAACCATCATCGTTTATAGCTATAGTAGCATTAACTTCTTTTATATCTATTTCTTTGCAGATATCATTAATTAGTTTACTTAACTTAACTTCATCATAGGTACTAATTAATTTTATACTGTATTTGTCCTTAAATCTTAAATTTGATTTTCTTTTTAGGTTTACCAATATATCATCATTTCTAGTAAAAAAATAAGCTTCTTTAATAGCTTTATCTTTATTGAATTTCAAATTTATATCTGATGGATTTATAACATAAGTCTTGTCTCCATAGATTAATTTAATTGGCTTTTCCTTATATTTAGATTCAACCAAATTTAGTGCTTCCTTAAATGTTAAGTATGAAATATCAATATCTTCTACATATATATTTTTATATATTTTAGATGAAGTATCAATTTCTGATTTATTAATCCCTATTC
>NZ_JAWDJM010000151.1:0-18195 GCF_032465715.1 Paraclostridium sp. MRS3W1
GGATATGTGTTAATACATATCCCTTTTGAATTCATAGTAAAAATCATAATTAATTATCTTTTATTTTCTATGATGTTTGATATAATTCCTTTACATCTTCCACATCCCGTACCTGCTTTAGTTACTTCTCCAACCTTTTCAACTGTATCAGCTCCGTTTTTTACTGCTTCTACTATTGTTTCAATTGATACATTCTTACATTTACATGCATTTTTTATAAGAGTTTCTACTTCTTTAAGTTCTTCTTCATTTTCAATAACTATATCTGATATTTCTTTAAGTTCTTCAACAGTTCTAGCCCCTTGTCCTTGAGCTTTTCTTACTTTTAAATATTTTTCCATTTCTAATGCCATATCTATATCTCCTAATCTGTAATTATATTCTTTCATATAAGTAAATTGTTACGTTATATATATATCCATTATTAATAGATTATAAACAAAATTCTTAAAATTAATTTTTTTACTTTTATTTAATATAAAAAGCACTGATTTGATAGTATTCACTTTCAAAATCAGTGCTTTTTTAGGCGTAATATTAAATTACATCCTATTCCTCTTTTGACTTTTATTAAATATAGTTTGCAATTTAGCTTGAACTCTAACCTTTGGACTTTAGACTAAAACTAACTGCACTCTAGTAGACCGAGGACTTCTAGTAGATTCATTATATTTAATATGATACTTTTTTAAGTACCTAGCCACCATCACTCCCAAAGACACTACCAAAAGGTTAGATATAATCTAGCTTTTGCTTAGTAAGTGTTGGTTTGACAATTAACCTTAATTAACTGTCTGATTATATATTAACCATTCTCATAAATAATATGTATTTAATTTAAATTTTTTTATTTTTAATTAATCAATTTTGCCATCAAAGTTCTGATCTAAGTTTACTAAATTAGGATTTTTATTTATATCTGGTTTGTTTAATCCAGTCGTTCCATCATTATCACTATCTAATTTTGAAAATGCTTCAGTATATTTTTCAAAAGCTTCTAAATCACTCATAATAACTTCATATTTTGCTTCTTTGAACGTAGTAAATCCGTCTCCGCCTTGTGCTAAAAATATATTAGCTACAGTATTTATCTTCATATCATCAGTTACTTGTGTTTTATTTTCATCTTTTAAGTTTATGCTATCTACTTTTACAACCCAGTTACCATTAACAAGTTCTGGGTGCCATTTATATGTAAATCCTTCTACTTGTAACATTCTTGGTCTATTATATTTTCCTTGTTGCATGCCAATTACCCAATCATGTATATTCTGAGTTTCTAAAATCGTTTTTAATTGTGACCCACTTAATGTAAGTTTTGTTAAATCATTTCCAAATGGTTGTATTGTGTAAACATCTTCATATGTTACATCACCTTGTTGTAAATCAGCTCTTACTCCACCTATATTCATCATTGATATCTGAACATCTTCACCTTTTTCTTTAGCTGCCCATAGTTGAGCATCTGCTATCATTCTTCCAAGTTCCGATTCTCCATTTGCGCCTTCTATATTTCTTGAAATAAATTCTTCTGCGAAACCTACTTTTCTTTCAAGTAAAGGTTTAACATCTTCCCTTGCTTTTTGAACCATAAGTGTGACAGCTTTATCTGATGATATATTTTTAGGGTCTATTGGTAATATTTCTGATTTTGAAGATACTACATCTCCACTTTCTTTATCTATAACTAAATCTATATCACTTATATTAGTAGATTTAGAATACGCTTGAGTTACTACTATATCATCTTTTCCTTCTCTTTTTACAACTGAATTTGCAAACTGATGATTATCAGCTGCCATTATTACATCAACCTCATCATTTACCTTTTGAGATATATCATATATATCGCTACTTCCTTCTAAATCTACAAGCTTTCCTGTGTCTTTATCTGTTAGCGCTGGCACATGAGATAATACTATTATAGTTTTCACACCTTGTTGTTGAAGCTCTTTAGTATATTTATCTATAGCACTAACCTCATCTATAAAGTCTACATCTTTTATACCTTCAGGTACAACTTTTCTTGCAGTATCTGTTGTTACTATACCTATTACACCTACTTTTACCCCATCAAATTCTTTTACAGTATATGGGCTTAGTATTGGCTCTCCTTTTTTTACTTCCTTATTTCCAAACTTCATATCTTTATTTGCTACAACGTTAGCTGTTACCCAATTAAAATTTTGAGACCCTTCCCAATTAAGTCCTGATGAGTGAGTTCCACCTTGTATTATCCTAGCTAATTCACTTGTGCCTTCATCATATTCATGATTTCCCGTAGTCACTACATCTACATTCATTTCTTTCATTATTTCTAAAGTTGGTTGGTCTTGTTTTAATGCTGTAACAGCAGGACTTCCTCCTACAGCATCTCCAGCTGAGAGTGTAAGTGTATTTTTATTTTCACTTTGTAATTTTTTTAGATACGCTGATAAATTATCTATACCTCCACCCAATTTAGAATCTACATCAAATTGCCCATGTAAATCATTAAACGATAACAATTGAATATCTACTGTATTTTTATCACCTTCTCCTTTACTTAAATCATAAGCATAAGTAGCCATTTCATTGTCCAAATCTTTTACTTTTTTCACACTCGGTATATCATTTAAATAACTTTCTCCATTTTTATGAGAATTAAATAAAACTTTAGCATTTGTTTTTACTGGCTTGATTTTCCAGTTATTATCTTTGGAAGGAGTTATTTTTCCTGTTTCTTTTATGTAATCCACTACTGCTTGTCTGTTTTCATCAGGAGATGAGTAAACTACTTGTGCATCTTTAATTCCAGGGAAAGTTCCACTTGCTCTGTAGTTATTAGTAACTACTAAAAATTCTTGATTTGGATCTAGGTTTTTACCATTGTGTTTTAAATTTGATATTCTTTGTGAATCTTGATTTATAGTATTTCCATTGCTATCATATTTAGCTTTTTTAGTTACATCTATTTCATATGTAAGACCTTCTATAGAATCAAAGTTATATGATCTATATCCAGGATTAAACAATTGCTGATCTTCGTTTGAGGTAGGATTTATTGTGTTATACATACCACTTGTCATTTCTAACCATTCTTTTATTTGTGCTCCATTTATCTTTAATATACTTATAGTATTATCATATACATACAAGTTTGATAAGTCTTTTATTTTAAGTTCTCCCGATTTTATATCTACATAGTTAGTTGCATCATTAAATTCTCGTCCTCCTGCTTTAAATGGAGCTGCTGCAGATAATATAGGTAAATCTTTATATTGTTTAAGTTCATCTTGTCCTTGTTCTATCTTGTTTTTAGCATACCACTTTTGAGCTTGTGCTACTAATTCAACTGATTCATTATCTGATACTAGTGAAAAGAAACTATTTAACTCTTTAGTAGTTTCTCCTACAGGCTTATTTATAAATTCTATTGTAGCTTCATGTGCTTTTTTCAAATCTTTATTTTCAGTTATAATCGGATTATTTTCTGGCTTTAATTCTTTTACATTTTTCCTTGATACCTTACTTTCTTTATCATTAACAACCCAAGTTTTTCCCTTTTGTTCCAATTTCAAATCAACTATTCCTAACTCTTTTCCCCAGTTAGCAGGCTGTATAATTTGAACTCCATTCATTTCTGTTTGTGTTGTTGAATGGGAGTGACCTGCTACAACAACATCTAAACCTTTTACTTTTGTTAATTGATATGCAGCATTTTCAGAGTTCATTATATGCTCATCACTCTCACCTGTTCCAGTGTGTGCTAAAGCTATTACTATATCAACCTTATGTTTCTCTTTCAATTCTTTGGTTATTTTCTCAACTGAAGTTTTCATATCTTCAACTTTAACTTTACCTTGTAAGTTTTTCTTATCCCAATTTAATATTTGAGGTGGCACAACTCCAGTTATGCCTATTTTAACTTTTTGTTTTTTACCATTTGAATCTATTACCGTTTCATTTATTATATTATATGGATCGAATATATTCTTCCCATTGTTATCTAAAACGTTTGCATTAACAATATTTGTTCTCATTACATTTTTCTTTGTTATTTGTTTTAAGAAATCAAGTCCATAATTAAATTCATGATTACCTAATGTAGTTGCATCATAACCTAATATATCTAACGCTTCATATACAGGGTATTTCTCTCCTGGTTTAACTTTTGTTTCTTCATTCATTGCATATACTGTGGATAATGGGTTCCCTTGTATTACATCTCCATTATCTACTAATATTGAATTGTCTATATTTTTGTTTTTTGTATCTTTATCTACTTCTTTTTTTGACTTTTCGATTATAGTTGATAATCTTGATAATCCCATGTTAGGATCTTGTTTATCGATAAAATAATCATGATCCATTATATTAGCATGTAAATCAGTTGTAGCCATTATTCGAAAATCAACAGTTGAATTTTTCTTTTTTGCAGCTTCTACAACTGTTGGTTGCATAATTGGTGCTATAACTCCTGCTGATATAGCTATTGCTGCTAGTCTTTTTACTCCCTTTTTATAACTCATAATTTCTCCCCTTTATAAAAACATTTCATTTAAATTTCACTATTATCCTATCAAATTGTTATAATAATATCAATATAATTTTATTTCAATAAGTTGAAAATATATTATTTTAAGCTTAATACTAAAAAGAAAAAGCACTGATTTGACAGCATTTGCTTTCAAAATCAGTGCTTTTTTAGGAGTAATATTAATTACATCCTATTCTCTTTTGACTTTTATTAAATATAGTTTGCAATTTAGCTTGGAGTCTAATCTTTGGACTTTAAACTAAAACTAACTGCACTCTATTAGACCGAGATTATCTAGTAGATTTATTATATCTAATATGATACTTTTTCAAGTACCGAGCCACCATCACTCCCAAAGTCACTACCAAAAGATTAGAATTTATCTAGCTTTTGAATAGTAAGTAATGGTTTGACAATCAACCTTAATTAACTGTCTGATTATATATTAACCATTTCATTAAATTATATACGGATAACTTAAATTTTTTAATTTTTATTATATTTAATATATAGTTAATTATAATACTACATAGCATTTACATTTTTAGATTTATTTGTATTAAATTTTTTATATAAAAATTCAGTTGTCTTTATTACTATATATCCAATAACCAATATAGCTATTATAACTTGAACATATAAAAATGCTCTAACTGTACTCTCTAATGGAGATCCTACCTTACCTAGGTATTTTGCATATCTCTGAGATGCAACAACACTTATTCCAAGTGGGAAAGTAAGTGGAGCAAGACCCGGAGAATAAGGTAATTTTATAAGTTTTGGAAGTATTGTATATCCATATAAAAGTGATACGTATGAAACAGATGCTAAAATACTTACAAATATAGCATTTGGCTTATCTGCAATTGTAAAATAAGCGGCTAAACATATATTTGCTGGAGCTACCATTATCATTAAAGTTGGAACCTTTGGTCCAGTTAATTTTTCCATAGATAAAAGTCTATATATCATAATAGGAAATAATACTATAAAGGCTACAAGTGAATAATAAAATAATACCTTAGAAATTCCAGGCATATTCATAGGTTTACTTGTAACAGCTGCTAGCCCAATTCCAACTGTCGGTATAAACCAACTTGGAATCATATTTTCCATTTTAAAATCTTTAATCATATAAACGGCAAACATTATAAATGTTAAAAAATGCAGTATTGTTGCTCCTAACCATAAACTACTAGCTATTGATGGATTTATCTCAACTAAGTACACTGCTACTAACATAAGTGTCATAAATATAGTTGGATAAATACTCCCAGCCATTGGATGCTTTATCTCATTCATTACTTTATTTGGGTGTAATATTAACTTTATTAATAAAAATCCTATACATAGTATTGAAAATATTACAGCTATATGACGTACCCAAGTTACATTAAACTCAAGTAGTGCTGTAGATATGCTCATAAAACCAAGTGCAATGCCAGCTATTGCAACAGGCATGTCTTCAAAATTTGACTTAACCTCTCTATTTTTAGCTTCCATATATACACCTACTTATCTTAATTTACCATCATCTATTAACTTTTCAGCTATATAAGCTGCAACTTCTCCTGTTATTTTAATACAGTGTGCTTTTCTTTCTGGTGATTGGAACTCAAAGTTTCTAGTCATTACTCTGCAGCAAGTACTTTTATATAATTCTTTTATTCTATCGTGTAAATCAGCTGCATGTTTAAACATGTCTTCATGCATTGCTTCTCCATGACATCTTCCATATACCATTCCTAATGCCATAACACCACCACTTACAGCACCACAAAGACATCCTGATTTTCCAACCCCGATTGGAAATCCTGAAGCTAACTTTGTAACTTCATCACTAAATGGTTTTCCTAATTCATCATTTATAGTTTTTACAACTGCTTCTGAACAGAAAAATTCACCTCTTTCAAAATATCCTTCTGCTATTTTTCTTATTTCTGACACTCTTTGCTCTTTATTCACAAATTTCTCCTCCATTATACATTATTTTTATAATTTACACATTTATTATAATTTTTAATTTATTTTTTGTACAATCGATATTTCCTATATATAGTGGGTATCTTATAGATTATAACTATTAACTTAGTATAATTTCTTTAAAAGGATGTGATCTTTTGTTTTTTAATATTAAAGAAAGCGGAAAGTTAGCTATTGATAAAATGCTTCAAGACTGTAAACAGAAGTCTTTTAGAGTTTACATACGTAGAGTAAGCAATTGACTAGGTCCTGTGTTTGATATAGCTCTGGATGATGCTACTGAATTAGATATAGTATTTAAACACGATAATTATAATATTGTCATAAACAAAGAATTAGCTAGTAAAATTAATTCTATTGAAATTTTCTTCGAAAAAGGTATTAGCAAAAGTGGTTTTAGGGTTTTAACAGATATTTGTTGGAAATTCGAATATAGGTTTAAAGATTGGACTAAAAATTCACCTAATATATAAATACCTATAATATAAGTTAAAATATAAAAAAGCTAATTTAATTAAATTAGCTTTTTTATATTTTAACTTTATATACTTTTTCTAAAGTTTGCCTAAATTGGTCTAAAGCAAGTTTTCCTACTTTATACTGAGCTATAGAATCTAAAAAATAAACTTCATAGTTATTTTTATCCTCTAAATACAGTAAAATTCCATTAATAGATAACCTATATACGGAAGCAATATAAAAAATAGTATCTGTTTCTCTTCTAATGAGACTTGAGGCTTCTTTATTATAGTTAGTATGACATTTATTAAATATACTACTTAAAACCTCACTATCAAACTTAAGAGTTTGTTCCATAGATATTTTATCGTATTCACATGAAATAATCTTTTTGATAATTATATCTAAGTCATTTTGAACTCTAATCAAATCTTTAACAGATAACATTACATGTTCACTAGGTTGTGCAAAAATAGTTGTAGTACATAATAAACTTAGAATTAACGTTAATACAAATGTTTTTTTCATTATGATAAAAACTCCTTTTTAATATATACTACAATTAGATTTCTCATAAATATAAAATCTATTCTTAATTAACATTATTGTTAATTTTTTTATATATTTAATACATCTTCATCAATATTAATAATTTCTGCATCTGTATTTGTTTCTATAAAATTTATTATATTTTCTTTATTGCTATAACAAGCGCTTTGATCTAAAGATATTCCAATTATTCCTATTGTAACAATCTGGTGTATATCTTGGTTTTCAATTTCAGCTACAGAAATATTAAATTTATTTTTAAGTTTACTTGTTATACTCTTTACTACCATTCTTTTTTCTTTTAAAGAATGTACCCATACCGCCCTTAAATCAACTTTTAAAATATATATTTTCATATACTGTTCCTTTCTAAAATATCAACTTAACTATATGTAATTATTATTATATTTAATAGAAATCATATTCATTTTACTTAAATATAAAATAAGTATACAAGCTCGTGGCTTCTTATCTTTTTGAATATCTAAGAATTACAACCCCCTCATCAGTAATATATTCATCCAAGTGTAAGTCTATTTTAGGATTATTCTCTAAAAATAATTTTCTTCCTTCACCTAATATCGTAGGTATAATTCCTATTACATATTCATCTATAATATCGGCTTTTATAAATGGATCAATAACTTTACCCCCTCCAAATAAAAATATATTTTTCTCAATTGTTTGTCTTTCTTTCTCAATTTTTTTTACTATGTCACCTTTTATAAAATGTATGTTTTCATAATCTTTTAAGTCTTTAGACGTTGCAACATATACTTTTTTATTTTTAAAATCTTTATGAAAGTTTTGATCATAACAATTTTTACCCATTACTACTACATCTATAGTGTCTAAAAAACCATTAAAATCCCATTTTTTCTCTGTATCTAAGCTTTTATCTCCATCTCCAACTATCCACTCAAATCCACCATCTTCAGATGCTATATATCCATCAATACTTATAGCTAAATTTAAAATTATTTTTTTACTCATTGTTTTGACCTCACTTTATTTTTTATTTATTATTTTACTTACTTAAATATTTGATACAATTTTATTATAATCTATAATGCAATTTATAATAAAATTGTATTATAGTATAAAAGCGAATTTTTTCAATAAGCATAAAAAAAGCATTTTATCTCAACAAAATGCCTTTTAAAAGTTCATCCTAAATTTTTACATATTTTATACAAATGATATTCAGTAAGTGAAACTATAATAAACAGTAAAACAATAAATGTCATTATTGATATTAAAATTTTATTACCAATATTAATACTGAATACCTCTATAATAAAAAAAACATATAGTATATAAAATCCCTGATATTATACACACCCTACCTGAATACTCATTGCCTTCTTTCCAGTAATAACTATTTTTTTGAGAAATGATAGACTTATATCCAAATCCATTAGGATACTCACCCGATAAATATCTAATAATTATACCAATACTAATCATTACTATCCCTAAATGGTATACATTATTTGGATAATATACTTGGACCATTAAACCCCTCCCTTCTTACCTATAAATGTATATATATTCAAGTTTTTAACAAGTTATCCTTTATTTATTAATTAGCGCAAATCTATATATTTTCAAGCTTTATATCTAGACTAACTTCATCTTCCTTAATTTTACACTAGAATTACTTTATTTTTTTATGTAATATTGTCTAAGTCTATAAAATCTAAGGCGGTGTTTAACATGGAAAAAGTAGCTAATAAGACAAAAAATGAATTTAAAACTCCTCCTATTTATAATCCAAGTACCTTAAATAATAATTCTAAAGTTTATATAAATGTAAAAAATAAATTTTTTATAAGCTTAATAATTTCTATATTGTGGACATTTGTAGCAATAAATTTATCCAAACCTTGGATTGATGATTTATCTATTATACTTAATCACTTTTGGGCTGTATTTATAATAAGTGGTATTGCTCTTGTACCTGGTTTTATGAATATATTTTTAATTGTAAGTTTATTGTTAGACAAACAGCCTAAAGTTAATAATTATAATATAGATGATGATGTGACTCTTTTAATTTCGGCTTTCAATGAGGAACTTGGTATCTTTAATACGCTAAAATACGTGAGAAATCAAAACTATAATGGAAATATACACACAATAGTAATTGATAATAACTCAGCTGATAACACTAGCTTAGAAGTAAAAAGAGCTATGAAAGAACTAGATATGGATATATTGTTATTATCTGAACCTACTCCTGGAAAATTCAACGCACTTAACTATGGATTACAACATGTAAATACAGAACTTGTAATAACGCTAGATGCTGATACCTTAATTCATAAGAATGCTATAAGAAACCTTGTTGGAAGAATAAAGTCATCACCAGACGAAGTTTGTGCTGTTGCTGGTTCAATGCTTGTTAGAAATAGTAGAGATAATTGGCTATCTAAAATCCAAGAATGGGATTACTTCTTAAGTATATCGTCTATTAAAAGAATGCAAGGATTATATCAAGGAACGCTAGTTGCACAAGGGGCATTCTCCTTATATAAAACTGACGTTGTATCTAAACTAGGAGGATGGTCAGATGCTATAGGAGAAGATATAGTCCTTACATGGAAGATGCTTGCTGATAACAAAAAGGTATATTTTGAGCCTATGGCAATAGCATTTACAGATGTTCCAATAAAGTTTTCACACTTCATAAAGCAACGTTCAAGGTGGGCTAGAGGCATGATTGAGGGCCTTAGAGAAGTTAAACCATGGAAACAACCCTCTATGTTTTCTAAATTTTTAACTGGAATAGATTTAATAATTCCATATATGGATCTTAGTTATACATTTTTCTGGATTCCAGGCTTAATTTTAGCACTATTTTGGGGCAACTATGCTATAGTTGGACCTATGATGTTATTAGTACCACCTCTTACTTTTATAAGTTTCGGTATACTATACTATTATCAATCCAATGTAGTTTTTAAAAAATTAAACCTAAAAGTTAGAAAAAATTTAATTGGATTCATTTTATTTATTTTATGCTATCAAATTATCATGTCTCCAGTTTCTTTATATGGATATACTCAGGAGTTATTTGGAGCGAAAAGAGTTTGGAAATAATTTTAAAATTAAAATGCCGCCATAAACTATTATAGGCGGCTTAAATATATTTTATATGTATACCATATATATTTCTGATTTTAAACTTTTATTAATTCATATTCTTTATTTCCCATTCCCATTTCATGGGCGTAATCTACAACTCTCATTCCATTAACACCTGGATGTGCATGCTTAAATACATCATGTTTCATTTCGGCACATACCAAATCATAGCAAGCTTTATCAAGTGCAACTGGATCTTTAGATGCAAGTATTCCTATATCATGAGATATAGGTCTTCCTGACCATGGAACACAATCACAAAGTGGAGTTACATTCATAACAAATGTTATAAATCCTACTTTATCTTTTTTGTTGCTAATAGCTCCATATGCATATTCAGCCATTTTTTCTACAAATATATCAGAGTCAGTTTCCCATTGTATAGTTATAGCTCTAGTTGGACATACAGTTGGACACTCTCCACATCCATAGCAAATTTCATGATTTATTTTAGCTTTCTTTTCTTCTATTCTTATCGAACCTACTGGACAAGATTTAGCACATTTACTGCATCCAATACACTTATCCTCATCTACATCTGGCTTTGCATCTGAATGTTGCATTTGTTTCCCTGGTGCGCTTGCACATCCCATAGCTAAATTTTTAAGAGCGCCTCCAAATCCAGCCATCTCATGCCCCTTAAAATGGCTCATTACAATCATTGCAGGAGAATTATATATTTCTCCCCCGATTTTCACTTTATCAAAATGTTTTTGATTAATTTCTACATCTGTTGAATTTCTACTATACAGACCATCTGCTATAATTATTGGCGCATTTACAACTGCATAAGCAAATCCATTTTCAATAGCCGTTGTTATATGATCAACTGAATTTGTTCTACTCCCAGAATAAAGAGTATTTGTGTCTGTTAAGAATGGTTTTCCCCCATGTTCTTTTACTTTGTCAACTACTTGCCTAACCGCAATAGGACTCATATATGTAGTATTCCCTTTTTCTCCAAAATGTAATTTAATAGCTACTTGCTCATTTTCACTTATAAATTCTCGAAAGCCAGCTCTTTCAAACAACTTTTTTACATTATTAGGTAAGTTTCTACTTTGTGAATCTGAATATAAACTGCAATAGTAAACCTTTGAAATTTCCATTTAATTACCTCTCTTTTTAACTTTATACATTTAAATATAGACTAATATTTTAATTTTAATTCCATTATATTCATATTTAATCTATTAGTCTAAATTTTTAATAACCTTACATGGATTTCCAGCTGCTACTACATTATTAGGTACTGACTTTGTAACAACGCTTCCAGCGCCTATAACACTGTTATCTCCTATTGTAACTCCAGGCATTATACTTACATTTCCGCCTATCCAAACATTATCTCCTATTTTAACAGGTAGTGCATAAGTTTTATACGGTGCTTGTCCTTCTTTATTTAAATTTAATCTTTCTTTATAATTTGTAGGATGTGTAGCTGTATAAATACCAGTTCCCGGTCCTATTAGAACATTTTCACCTATAGTTATCTTGTTACAATCTAGCAATGTACAATTATAATTTATAAATGTGTTTTTGCCTATTGAAATATGTTTTCCATAGTCACAAAAGAATGGTTTTTCAATCCATACACCTTCTTCAACATTCCCAAGCAACTCTTTTAAAATTTCATTGGGATTTTCTATCAACTCTGTGTTAAATTTATTTATTAACCCTCTCGCTTTTTTATACATACTTATAAGTTCACTATCCCTAGTATTATAAAATTCTCCTTTTAATAATTTTTCTTTTTCAGTCATCTTTTTCTCCTTTTATAAATTTATATCATAGTAATATAAAAATACTGTATCAAAATATTAAAAAAATAAATGGGTACATAGTTTATATACACATTTCAATTTTAACAAATTCGATACAGCTCAATTTATTTATTCTGTTTTACATAAGATCTAACATAGTTATAACTAATTTTGCTGAGTTATTTGAGGCTATTATTTCAAATTCTCTATATGCTATCGCTGCATTATCATCTGCATTATCAGAAATACTTCTTACAATTACAAATGGAACATTATTTATATCGCATACATGTGCTATTGCTGCACCTTCCATCTCTACACAATATGGACTGTAATCGTTTATTAGTCTATATTTTAAATCCGTATCAGCTATAAATGCATCCCCTGTTACCATTCTTCCTTTGTGGCAATTATGACAGTTCAAACCACTACTTTCATATGCTTTAAGCGCTATATTTTTAAGCTCTTCATCTGAATTAAAAAATTGTTTAAATGGAAAACAATTTTTCATTTGAATAGGCCTAACATCATGATATGTAATATCATCTGAAATAACGATATCCCCAAGTTTTACATTCTCATTTAAGCTTCCTGCAATTCCTGTATTAATTATTTTTTTTATGTTAAACTTATCTATTAATATTTGAGTACAACTTGAAGCATTTACTTTTCCAACACTACAACTTGTAACTACAACATCTAACTCTTTATACTTGCATATATAAAAATCAAATCCTGCATACTTCTCTTTTCTTTCTATGAACATATTATCCTTTATAGATTGTATTTCGATACTAGTTGATCCAATTATACCAATCATTTAACTCTATCTCCTCATTTTTCAATTAATATACTGTAGTCATATATAATATTACTTACGTTGAATCGTTCTAAATCTTTAGATAAAGTAAAGTTATTTTAATTTTACAAATATGTTATATTAAGATTAATTATAGCACACTGCCCTTATTTTTTATCTAAATTGCAAAAATAATTTAGTAAAATTTTATTTAACTTAACATTTAAAATAGTTGCTATATATCTTTAAAAAGGTCGTAATTCAAATTTAATCTATAGATTTAGATTTTTTAAGAGTATACATTATCGTTAATATTGCAAAGTGCCTATTTTTCTTCAAATAATTCAAAATAGTCTTCACGCTTTATAGAGTAAATTAAATGCTCCATTTCCTTTTTGTCGTATATTTTTATATATTTATCTACTTGCTTCATATTTAACCTTTTAGCCACATTTTTAGAATTTATATTATTGGTTCTTATTTGTGCTATAACTTCATCTGACTTTAATTCATTGAAGGCATAACTTATACACGCTTTTGCTGATTCAGTCGCGTAACCTTTGTTCCAAAATTCCTTCTTTAGAATATATGCAATACCTATAAATTTTTCTCCATTTATGTTTTCAATTAAAGGCCCAGCAAGACCAACCGTTTTCCCCGACATTTTTTCAGTTACTAAAAAATAACTATATCCCTCATTTTCATACCTTTTGATATTTTCACCTATCCATAGTTTGACCTCTTCATTCGAAAATGCTTTTTCCCATGCATACATAACTTCAATATCCTGAAGTATACTTGCAATCTCTGAGTAATCTTCTTTTAAAATTTTTCTAAATACTAATCTATCAGTTTTTAAAATTATATTTTTCATGTTCCCACTCCATATACACATACATGTTTTCAAACATTATGTCTGTATTTTTATCTATATATCAACAATAATTCTCTTATTTTTTAAGCACTAACTCTATTATACAATATTTTTCGAATATTTTCTGTTATTTTGCATAATTTCGTTTGTTTTTATTTATTTTAACATTTACATGTATCCAAATTAACTTATTTTTATGAAAATTTTTAAAATAAAAAATATCCATAGCAAATTTTTGCTATGGATATTTTTTATTTTAGTTTATTATTTTTTATTTCTTTTTGAATATTTTTTAAAGCTTTTTTAGAACCTCTTTTGATATCTTTTTCTAACTTTCTATTTTCATATGAAGTAAATAAACTATCAATATCATAACCATCAGGATACAACTGAGATGCTTTTAAATACAGCTTTATTTTCTTTATATTCATTTTAATAAATTCATCTTTGTATAAAACTTCTACGTTGTTAAACTTATCAGCTTCTTTATGAA
Organism: Paraclostridium sp. MRS3W1; assembly: GCF_032465715.1. Classification (NCBI taxonomy): domain Bacteria; kingdom Bacillati; phylum Bacillota; class Clostridia; order Peptostreptococcales; family Peptostreptococcaceae; genus Paraclostridium; species Paraclostridium sp. MRS3W1. The sequence continues at coordinate 14,587 of NZ_JAWDJM010000151.1, forward strand.
TAATTGCATAATCATCTTGTTCTAATAGAAAGACCTTATCACCTATGCTATAATCATTTTTTATTATATACGTTTCTTCTACTTCATCCTTTTGTTCTATTTTGCTTTTCTTAACTAATTCCAAATTATATTGTTTTTTATTAATATATAACTCAGCTCTACTTAAAACTTTATCTCTTATTCCCATTTTTTTTGAAATGAATAGTGCATTACTATCTTCAGATTTACCTATGACTAATTTGTATAAAGGTTCTAAAGTTTCTTTATCAAATAGCATTCCTGCATTTTCAAATTCTGGGTGCATATCAGCAAAATTTTTAATCTCGCCATAATGAGTAGATGCAACCAATATACATCCCATATGATAAAACTCTTCTAATATTGCTATAGCTAGCGAAGCTCCTTCATTAGGTTCTGTTCCACTTCCTATTTCATCAAATAGTACCAATGTAGACTTATTACTAGAGTTCATAATTTCTGCGATGTTTTTTATATGCGATGAAAATGTACTAAGGGCATTTTCTATACTTTGATTATCTCCTATATCAACAAATATATTTTCAAATACACTAATTTCAGTATCACCTTCTGCACTTATGTCAAATCCGCACTGAGCTATTAATGTAAGTAATCCTACTGTTTTTAGTGATAAAGTTTTGCCTCCTGCATTTGGGCCTGTTATTATTAAACTTCTATATGCTTTCCCTATTTCAAAATCAAGAGGAACAACCCTTCCTTTTAGAAGAGGATGTTTTCCTTTTATTATTTTTATATACCCTTTATTATTTACCAATGGTGTTACACATTTATTATTTAAACTATATTTAGCTTTTGCAAAAACCATATCATACTCACCTATGATTTCAACATTCAGCTTAATTTTATCTAATTTTTCAAATATTAACTCTGTTAAATATGATAATATTTTGTATTCTTCTATACTTTCCTCTGCTCTTAAACTAATTAGTTCTAAACTAAATTTAGATACATTATTAGGTTCTATAAAAACTGTAGCTCCTTTTGATGATGAGTCTAAGATCGTTCCATCAACTTCATTTTTATATGAAGACTTTATAGGTATAACATATCTATCATTTCTCTTTGAAATTATAAATTCTTGAATATACCTTTTATTACTACTAGATGTTAAAAACTTGTTTAACCTTTCTTTTATCTTATCTTCACATACTTCAATATTTCTTCTTATTTTTTTTAATTCTTTAGAAGAGTTAGAATCAACTTTATTCCCTTTTATACTATAGTTTATCTCATTTTCTATAAAGTCGCACTCAGCTATATTGAGTGAGTATGAACTTAATGTAGGTGCATAAAATTCTTTTTCATTCATAAACTGTTTGATTTTTTTACACCCTCTTAAAAAGTCTTCCACTTTTATAAGTTCTAATGGATCTAAAACCATACCTTTTTCAACTTTTTCAATAGTTGAGTATATATTAAATAGACCTTCTAAAGGTATATGATTACTATTTAAAAGTACATTTTTAGCTTCCTTATTTTCATTTAATCTTCTTTTTACTACGCTTAAATTCTTGCTTGGACTTAATTTATCTATGAGATCTTTACCTAGAGAACTAACACAATGAACTTTTACCATTTCTTTAAACTCATTTAGCTGTAATTTTTCTAAAGTCATTTTATTCATTTGTAATACCTCCTAGGTTTAAGTCACCATTATCTTTATCAGTTTCTTTTTTTATTTTTGATATTATTTTTCTTATACTAGATTCAGATAAATTATATATGTTTACTATTTCATCAATTGAGTACCCTTGTTTATACAACTTAAATATACTTTTATTTCTAGTATATATAGCTTCTCTAGCTCCATTTTTTCGTCCCCATGGTATTTTTTCATTATTATCTATAGGTATATAAATTACATCACCTTGAATGTATTGTTGTATTTGTTGTAGTAAATCTTGAGGTAATATATTTTTTGCATTTTTATATTTCAATTTTATAATCTCCTTTATTTTTAAGTTGTACATTCTGCAAACTTAACAAATAAGGAGTCCATCTATTTGTAACTCCTTATTTGTTAAGAAGTACAACTCCCAGCTCTTTATAATTATTATTTTTCATAATTTACTCTCCTTCTATATTTTCTTTAATATATATTATTTCATATAACACATATTAGTTCAATGTAAAAAATAACTATAATTAAACTTTCCAATTTAACAAAAAAAGAATCTAAGCAAATCTTACTTTTATATGCTTAGATTCATAACTATATATTATTTATTCTATACCTCTCCTGTTAAAAAATTTTCTAGACTCGTTTTATTCTCTATTATTTTTTCTAATTTTTTTCCGTATTTATCTCCATAGGCATCAACTAATTCAGATTTTTTATATGTAATAGTTGATCCATCATCTAATTCTAAATTTATAATATCTACATTTTTTATAAGAGAAAATAAAACCATTGAATTTTTTATCATTACATCTGAAAACGGAAGAGTAATTGTTTCATTTGTGCTTATAATAATATGAGACTCTTCAAATCCTTTATACTTTAATGTAATTTCATAAGGTTCTTCTCCAGTTTTTAATTCAAACCCTTGTAGATTATCACTTGCAAGTAAATAGTTAGAAATATTTCCAACAGCACTATTATCTCCTATATTAGAACCTTTATATTTTAATAGTTTTTCAACTTTTTCTCCTAGTGTTATTTCACTTTGTTCTTTATTATCTTGACTACACCCAATTATACTGAATACTCCAATCAATATTATAACTAATAATACTCTCAATTTTAAACGTGTATACTTCACTTGCACCCCTCCCTAAATTCGTTCTAAGTACTAATGATTATACATAATTCGGTAACTCATTTTAATATTTGTTACCACACTGTAACTAATCTTTTTTACAGCTTAATAATACTTTTTAAAATTTATAAAAATCAAAGTAAATTATTATTATTAATATATTCGTATTTTAAATTAATATTATTAATTTCATTTATTCAAACAAATAAAAAACTATGGACTATTTTAGCCCATAGTTTTTTATTTAAATAATTTTTTTTGCTAAAACCGTAAATCCAATTTGTATAACACTATATAGCATATTTATAATTACCATTATTGAAAATGAATTTAATTTTTTATTATTTTTATATAATGTGTATGCCGAAACAAAAATAAAAGATGGTATAAAAATTATAATTGCATAAGGTAAACTATAGTTTTGAATTCCTGAAAGTAATATTGCAGTTATAAATGTTATCATAAATTTATTGTCTGTTGCCTGCCCTATAAGTTTACTAACTATAACTATTAATATAGACTCAACTATTGGTCCTATAATAACAGCTACTAAAAAGCCCCATCCAAATGACATAGTCCCTGAAAATTCTAACCCCCTGTATGTGTTAGAATAAATTTTGAAAAAATCAAAAGGTACCGTACAGACTAATGCCACTAGTATAGATAAGGCTATGAATTTACCTTCACTTAAGTTGTTTATATAATCTAAAATTTTCTTCATAATGCCCTCCTTACTCTATTTTAGCATTAATTAATAATATTACAAATATATATTAAACTTATTATTTACTCTATTTAATTGATATTGATT
>NZ_JAWDJM010000152.1:0-913 GCF_032465715.1 Paraclostridium sp. MRS3W1
TATATGCATTATATATTTATTATAGATTTTTTCTATGTTAATTTAATGTTAAGTTATTGCATAGATGCCATTTGTCTACTTATCTATAACGATAAATATTTATCATTTCCTCATATAAATAAAAAATAAGGTTAGTAAAACTAACCTTATTTTTTATTTATATTAACTTTTATCGTTGATTACACATACCTCTACCTTGTCCTTGTCCATTTTTCATATGTCCATTATTTAATCTTTCAGATCTGTTTTGCTTCATATTTTCTAAAAAATCACTTCCTAAATACTTATATGCTTTATCATGAATTTCAAAGTATTTGTTTAATTCTTCATCAGTTAAATTATTTTTTGGTTGTTTGTAGTACTTATCAAATATTGTTTTTTCATCTTTTGTAAGTTCATTATAGCCTTTGTCTATAAGTTTTTGTTGCTCATCTGTAAGTCTACATTCTTGTCTATTTTGGTACCTGTAACTAAATGAATTATCTGTAGATGATTTTTCATTTGCATTTGCTATAACCCCCATAGATCCAAATCCAATAGCTGATATAACACTAAGTGATAATATTATTTTTTTTAATTTCATAAAACTACCTCCTGTTAAATTATCTTTAATATAATTATGACTATCGATTGTTACAACTTAGTTACAAGTAAAAAATTTTACAATTTTAATTCAAACCAAAATTCGACACCATCTTTTTTGTTCAAAACACCGCATTTACCGTCATGAAGATTTATTATTTCTCTTATAATAGACAATCCCAGCCCCACTCTATTGTCACTATATGTTCTGGATTTATTAATTCTCATAAAAGAATCCCATATCTCATCTAAATATTCATCTTCTATATTTTCTCCACTATTATATATAGATACTTTTAAATTTCCCTTACATCTATATGTAGTTATATTT
>NZ_JAWDJM010000153.1:0-53621 GCF_032465715.1 Paraclostridium sp. MRS3W1
TCTTTGTACTTATTTAATATTATAAAACTTTATTTACTTGATTTTAAATAAGTATAAATCAATATATATTAAAATATCTATCAAAAAATTTACTCTTAATAGATATCTCTGTATGTTATTCTATTTTATCAAAACAATTATTACAAATTTTCTGCTTGATATATGCAGGATGATTTATATCAACTGTTTTTTTACAATGAGGACAATTGAAACCATCCCCTGTATCCAATAAAAATTTATCAAAAAATACATCCTCTAAAGAAACTCTTCTTATTTCTCTAAAGTTATCAATACTATCTATCTTGTTTATGAAGCTCATATCTAATTTTGATTGTGGGATATCTATGCTCGTATAACATCCATAATCTATAGAGTATACATCATATATTATACCTGTATTACCTTTATGAGAGTACCCTTTCTTACGCAAATGAATTATTCTAAAATCAATTAATTGATTTAAGTACTTGTTACTACGATATTTCTGAGGTATTAGAAAATGAGTTTTTCTCTTTTTTATTATAATCTCATTTATTATTCCTTCTAAAAGACTTTTACAATTAGATATATTTTCTATTTGTTCTTCTTTATCAGTTTTATACCAATCTACAGTTGCTAGTCTAATATGCCTTACACCTATTCTATTGTTTCTGCTACTCGTATTTATTTTAAAGTGTTCATATGCATTAATAAATATGTTTATAAAATCTCTAGGTATTCCTGCAGATGCTATTAATATTTCACCTAATGCTTGATTTGCTAAAAATAAATTTAAAAATCCACTCTTAGATACATTAGAAAAGCATTTATTGTCAAACTTTTTATCGATAGCATTTAAGTGTCTATATAGTAAATCATTAAAGAAATCTTTTGTTTGCCCACTGTTGGTTTCATATATGTATCTATTATCTAAGTTGAATGGAAATATATCTCCACCATCTTCTAACCCCATATATTTTTCGCTAACCATTTTTCCTATATTAGTTCTATTTGGTATTGCTGCTATTTTAAAAGAAAATGAACTAGTTATGAATCCCCTTTTAATTAGCTCTGCTAAATATAGTTGAGACTCTAATGGTATTTCTGACCATTCATCAAGTATGCATACTATTCTTTTTATACCAAGAACCTTTGGTATTTCTGTAATAATATTAGATAAATCAGAAAATGATATATATCTCGAATTTCTAGATTGCTGTTTTATACATGCTTGTTTTTCTTTTGATATATCTGCACCTAATTCCTTAGATACTTTTAGACTTCCGGCTATCTTATTTACTTCTTCTGAGCTTAACTCTATGTCGTCTAATTTTTTAAAATTTCTTCCCGTAAACTCATAATTACATCTTCCAAGTAAACTTATTAATTCTTCTTTTTTATTTTTTGCAGCTTTAGGCCATCTATCAAATTCATTTAATCCATATATGAAATTTATATTCTCCACTAAATTAGTTATTATTTCCTTTATTATTTGACTAAAAATCAATATAGAAAATTCTACTGTATTTGTATTATTTTCAGACATAAGCGGTAAGAAATTTCTTAAGTCTATGTATATAGGGAATCGTTTGTCATTATTAAACGTCTCTACTAACAACTCTTGATATGCTCTAAGTAAATGTGTTTTTCCTGTACCTCTTCGTCCATATATAACTTGATTTTTTATATTATTTATAGATTGAATCATTTCTTGCCCTGCATATAATTCTAAATAGTTATCATCATCTATATATTCTGCTCTAATCACATCAGATAATTTATTTATCCTGTTTTTTACTTCATCATCATTTAAATCTCTCATCTTATCTCCCTTAATAAACTTATACACTCTATTATTTCTTACTAAAAAGTCATGCTAAAATAAGCATGACTTTTCGTGGATTTCAATGGTGGAGACGAGGGGAGTCGAACCCCTGTCCGCAAGTCCTTTCCTCGCTGCGTCTACGTGCGTAGCCATCTGATTTTTAAATCTCGTCGCACACATCGCACAGTGGCAGGCTCTGTGATTGACCAGTCCCAATTAGTCCACTCTCGGTCGAGACACCCCGAAAGTAGTTCCCTGCATAAATGACGTCCAGGCCTGGCCGGCAGGAGGGCTTAGGCGGGACGAGCAGTCATTATGCTGCTAAAGCGTAATTATCGTTTGCGTTTATTTTAAGTTCCCCAGTTTTTACGTGACCCAGAGTAACACGACACGCAGCCTCAAGTGCCAAACCCACGTCGAAACCATTACGCCCCCGTGGTTGTTTTATAGTCCTGAGACTTTCTATCGCAAACTTTTTTTCACCATTAATCAATATTAAGTTGTTATATATATAATAAAACTTTTTACACTTAAAAGCAATATTATCTCATTGGAATTGTATCTAGTATCTACCAGATAACTCTCTTTCAATACGTCTATTAGCATCTTTCTTAGCTAAGTCTTGACGTTTATCATATAATTTTTTACCTTTTGCTAAAGCAAGTTCAACTTTAACTTTACCATTTTTAAGATAAACACTTAAAGGAATTAAAGCATAACCTTTTATAGTTGTAGCCCCTATAAGCTTTCTTATTTCATGTTTATGAAGTAATAATTTTCTTACTCTAAGAGGATCAACATTAAATATGTTTCCTTGTTCGTATGGACTTATATGAACTTGTTTTAAAAACACCTCTGAATTATCAACAGAAGCATATCCTTCAGCTAAGTTAAGTTTACCTTGTCTAATAGACTTAACTTCAGTACCCTTTAATTCGATACCACATTCATAAGTTTCTTCTATAAAATACTCATGTCTTGCTTTTCTATTAGTAGCTAAAACCTTAACACCTGCCATACAAATCACCTCTTATCCTTATCCTTCATTAATTACCTTAAAATATACCATATATAACCATACTAGTCAATACTCACAAATATTGAGTTAACTTAAAACTTGATGCACTAGTATTATATGTAATAACTATGCTATATATTACACATAGTATATAAAATCAATAACATTTCACTCCCAAAATTTCCAATGTTAGTCCATCCTTATATACAACTTATACCCAATTATGCTACGCTCTTACCAAAATGTTAAAAAGAGGTTAAATAATTATGGTTTCAAAACTATGTGCTTTACTGCTTATTCTTTATTGTACGAAAAATCTATATGATTTAGCTACAATGAATACATTCCAAATAGAAAAAGACATAATAGAAAAATTAAAATATGAGGATTTAGCTAAAAAAGCAGCTAAATGCTACAAATCCTTATTTGTATTAGAAGATATATCATATCTAGGAATAACAATACTATCATTAAGAGATAGTAAATTTTTTATATTAATATTTTTCATTACTTTTTTTGTATTTGCAGGACTTAAAATAATAGCAGCTAAGGTGTTTGAAACAATCTCAAAGAAAGTAGGTGAATCAAATTAGCGTATTACCACGGATACTATTTTTAATAATCATACTTAAAATCTTAAATGATACATTTAAATCAATTAAAAATAACTTTTCGAAAGAAATTAGAAGTACATCAAATTTCCCAGAAATTCTATATAGAAAAGTACTAAACGTAACAGACTTCGTAGACTTATTATTCTACATATTATTAAGTATCATCTTAATAATAAACAAACACTTGGATATATACTATTACCTAATACCGGCGTATATAATCCTAAGAGTATCACTAACGTACATAACACTATGTGCAAAAAAATCATCACAATCATAAAATGAGGGAGAGTTTGGAATTGTTATTTCTGAAATACTTAAAGACCGCGATTTTTAGATCTTTATATGAAAGAAATAATAATCCGAACTCTCTAATCTTTTCCATCATAAAACAAAAGGGAGAGTTCGAATTTGTTATTTCTGAAATACTTAAAGACCGCGATCTTTAGGTCTTTGTATGAAAGAAATAATAATTCGAACTCTCCCAGCTTTAATTAATTTTGTTCTATTTTTTCTAGAAGTTTAAAGTCTATCTCTTTAAAATCTACATTAACTTTTTCAACTTTAATCTTAACAACATCACCGATTCTATACATCTTCTTAGTTCTCTCACCTAAAATAGTGAAAGTATTCTCATCAAATATATAATAATCATCTCCCATATCTGCAAGTCTAACTAAACCTTCAACAGTATTATCTAACTCGATAAACATACCAAAAGAAGTTACACTTGAAACAATACCTACAAACTCTTCTCCAACTCTATCTTCCATATATCTAGCTTTATAAATGTCTTTAACATCTCTTTCAGCAAGTTCTGCTTCTCTTTCTCTTTCTGATGATTGAGTAGAAGCATAATCAACTATTTGAGCTAATTGATCTTGTCTCTTTTGACTTATCTTACCGTTTAAGAACTCTTTTATAATTCTATGAATTTGTAAGTCTGGATATCTTCTTATAGGTGAAGTAAAGTGAGAATAATATTGAGCAGCTAATCCAAAGTGACCTACACACTCAGGTGAATATCTAGCTTGTTTTAAAGAACGTAACATGATAGTACTTATAGCTTTTTCTTCTGTCTTACCATGTATTTGCTCTATTATACCTTGTAATGCTTTAGGATGAACACTTTCTAAGTCTCCCTTTATAACATATCCAAAAGTAGATATAAACTTATTTAAAGTTTCTATCTTCTCATGTGCAGGAGTCTCATGAACTCTGTAAACAAAAGGCATATTTAACCAGAAGAAATGTTCTGCTACAGTTTCATTTGTTATTAACATGAACTCTTCTATTATTCTGTTAGATATTCTTCTTTCATATTGTACTATATCAACAACATCGCCATCATTATTTAATATTATCTTAGCTTCAGGGAAATCAAAATCTATAGCCCCACGCTTTTCTCTTCTCTTCATTAATATTCTAGCTAGTTTTTCAGCAGTGAAGAAATCATCAGCTACCTTAGCAAATGTCTTTTTAAGTTTCTCATCATCTTTTTCAAGAATATCTGATACTTCTGTATAAGTCATTCTAGCTTTTGAATTTATTATAGTTTCTTTTATATCATGCTTAACTACTTCACCTTTATGGTTTATTTCCATAAATACTGATAATGTAAGCTTATCTTCAAACGGATTTAAACTACATACTCCATTAGATAAAGTTTTAGGTAACATAGGTATTACCTTATCAACTAAATAAACAGAAGTTGCTCTTTTTAAAGCTTCTTTATCTAACTTACTCTTCTCTTTTACATAGTGAGTAACATCAGCTATATGAACTCCTAATTTATAGTTTCCATTATCTAATACTTCTATAGATACAGCGTCATCTAAGTCTTTAGCATCTTCACCATCTATAGTGAATATATTCATATCTCTTATATCTAATCTTCTATCTATTTCTTCTTGTGGTATTTCGATAGCTACTTTTTCAGCTTCATCTAATACCTTTTTAGGGAACTCTTCAGGAAGACCATGTTCTCTTATTACAGATGCAATCTCAACATATCTGTCCCCTTTTTGCCCTAATATTTCTATTATTTTACCTTCTGGTTTTCTATCTTCTGTTGGCCATTGAGTTATTCTACAAACTACTTTGTCATTTCCTCTAGCTCCATTGAAAAACTTCTTAGGTATAAATATATCTTTATTAAACTTCTTATTGTCTGGTAAGACAAATCCAAAGTTTTTGCTTTCTTGGAAAGTTCCTACAACATCAGTTATAGCTCTTTCTACAACTTTTATAATTCTACCTTCTGCTCTTTTTTCATCAGTTGCTGGAGTTGTGATCTCAGCTATAACTCTATCATTATGCATTGCTCCATTAAGACTATCAGCAGGTATAAATAAATCTTGTGTATACTCTTCATCAGATTCTACAAATCCAAATCCTTTTTTATGAGATACTAGCTTACCTACAAAAAGTCCCATCTGGTTTGGAGATGTGTATTTCCCCTTTTTAGTAAGTATTAAATACCCTGATTCTACTAATTCATCTAAAAAGTTGTAGAACATAGGCATTTCTGTATGATGTATATCAAATATCATTGCTAATTCTTCTTTTTTTAGAGGATTGTATGCTGCTTCTGATATAAGTCCCAACAATTTTTGTTTTAATTCTTCACCCATTGTTTTCCTCCTATTAATTTAGTTATTACTTTATTCTATGCTTTTACTAAATATTTTTCCCATTTTATTTATATAAATTACAATAAGATTAATTATCCATAAATTATATCATTAAATGGTTATAATGGTAAATTCTGTTTTATATGATAATAAAAAACAATTACGTTAAATCGTAATTGTCATCTTATGTGTAAAATAAATTCAATTTTATTATTTAACTAAAAGTATTGCCATAGCATTTAAGAAAAATAATACTGCACTTATTTTAGTTACTCTTGCTAAAAATGCTTCTTTCCCTTTTGGTTTAAAGTAACTTTGAGTTCCCTCTCCACCAAATTCAGTAGGTACAGCACTCTTAGTATCTTGTGGTAATATACTTGCTACTAAAATTATAGATAGTACTACCTGTACTCCCATTAATACATTAAACATAGTTATCCTCCTACATTTATAATCACTAATATAACATAATTTTAGTGTAGCATAATAATATACTACATTCAAGTTATAAAGTCAATCTTGTTGTATTATTACCCAATCTTAACCATAATAATCCACCCTCGAAACTTTCTTTTTTTCTCATAAACATCCGAAGGGTTAGTATGTAAGTTTTAACGACCTTTAAAGCTTCTCTTCCCTCTCATAAACGTCCGAAGGGTGAATATCTTAGTTTTAGCGACTTTTAAAGCTTCTTTTCCTTCTCATAAACATCCGAAAGGTTAATGTATTAGTTTCTGCGACCTTTAAAGCTTCTCTTCCCTCTCATAAACGTCCGAAGGGTTAGTATATAAGTTTTAACGACCTTTAAAGCTTCTTTTCAGCTTTGGGAGTAAAACTTATACACTAACCCGAGGACCCCCCTCTTAGTTCTTTACTGCTTTTATAAGGTTAAATATCTGTATTGTTGTTTCAATCATGTTTTGAGTTGCATTTTCTTTTTTCATTGCTTCATCTATTGTCATCGCCTTGTTTACTATAGAGAAATAAGCATCTATACCTTCTTCATTACATTTAACTGCATCTGGTGTCGTACATCCTGCTATTGCTATTACTTTTGCTCCATGTTTTTTAGCCAGCTTAGCTACTCCTATTGGTGCCTTTCCCATAGCAGTTTGATTGTCTAATCTTCCTTCTCCTGTTATAACAATATCTGCATCCTTTACTACTTCTTCTAACTTTATTTCATCTAAAATTATTTTTATTCCTGACTCTAATTTAGAATTTAAAAATCCTAAGAATCCAAATCCTAGTCCTCCAGCTGCTCCTGCACCTTCTATGTGAGCTATATCTTTTCCTAAATCTTTTTTCACGACTTCTGCAAAGTTTTTAAGTCCTTTATCTAATTCCTTTACTATTTCTTCAGTTGCTCCTTTTTGAGGTCCATATATATAAGCTGCTCCATTTTCACCATATAAAGGATTGTTTACATCACATGCTATCTTGAAATTACACTCATCTAATTCTTTTAATTTGTTATCTGATTTTATTCTTTTTATTTGATTTAAAACTTTTCCACCTAGTCCCACTAAGTTATCGTTTTCATCATAAAACTCAAATCCTAATGCTTGAAGCATTCCTACCCCACAATCATTTGTAGCACTTCCACCTATTCCAACTATGAAGTTTCTACATCCTTTTTCTATTGCTTCTTTTATTATTTCTCCAACTCCATAAGTTGTTGTATTTAAAGGATTTCTAAGTTCTGCTGGAACTAATGGTAATCCTGACGCTTGAGCCATTTCTATTATTGCTGTATTTGTTTCCTTTAATATTCCATAAGTTGCATTTACTTTGTCATTTATAGGCCCTGTTACACTTATTACTTTTTCTTCTCCGTTCATACCTTGTACTAAGGCTTCTACAGTTCCTTCCCCTCCATCTGCAAGGGGCATTATAACTACATCTGATTTATTATCAACACTTAATATTCCTTTTTTAATTGCATTTGCTGCTTCTATCGAAGTTAAACTTCCTTTTAACGAATCTATCGAAATTACTATTTTCATTTTTGTCGCCTCCCTTTGATATTTTCATTATAACAAATTCGCTTTTCTAACCGAATGTTACGTATACTAAATAATACAACTTTATTCAATTTTATTTTGTTACTTATACTATTGAAAAGCTATTCCATTAATGCTTCAAAAAAAGTACCATATCAAAAATTGTTTTATTTCGATATGGTACTTTTTATTTTAATTAAATTTTGATAATCGTATAGCTATTGCTATATATAAAACTACAGATTCTTTAAAACATCTGGGATTTAGTCCACTTCTTTGATAAATTCTCTCTAATCTATACTGTAAAGTATTTTTATGAATATATAACTCTTCAGATGTTGCTTTTAATGACATATCGTTTTTATAATAAATTTCTAATAATTTTATATCTTCATCATCTAAGTTCTTTAAAACTTTTTCTAGATATTGATTTTTAATTTCTACATCTAGATTTTCTAATATTAACTCTAAATCTAAATCATCTATATAAGTTAATATCTTATTATTTTTTTTAGAATACTGAAGTGCTATTCTAGCTTCTTGATATGATTTGTGAGTATCATATAAATCTTTTAATCTTCCTACTCCACCGTTTAATTTATCTTTATATTTATTTAGTATATCCATATAAACAAGTTTAAGTTTTTCATACTTTTGCTCATTTACTAAAGCTATACATTCATTAGGATAAACATATATTTTAAAGATATTACCTATAGAATCAAACACCTTACTTATATCTTCTTCTATAATTTCTACTTCTCTATCATTATGATTTTTTTTGATTTTCATAAGTACAACAGCAAACTTTTGATTTACTCCTATCCCAAATTGCGCTAAAATACTTTCAATCTCATTTTTGTCTTCTATACTATCATATATAAGAGACTTAACTACATAATTTATTCGTTGCTTATCTGCCTCATATTTATAATTTAGCTCTTGCTCTTTTATAAATATTTCCGTTATCTTCGTTACTAAAAAACCATATTTACTTACTTCACTTGGTTCTCCAGTTATTCCAATAGCCCCTATTGCATCTTTATTAATTTTTATAGGGTAATTTATTCCTTTTTTACTACCTTCATACTCAGAATTATCTTCAACAGTTATATTACTAAGAGTCTTCACAGCCTTATATCCAGCCTGATGAAATGTATTTAACCTATTTTTATCAGTACTCCCAATTATAACTCCATTTTTATCAATGAAATTTATATCCTTATCTACAACTTCCTTAACTGCATTCACTATCTCTTGAGCTAAATTCTTACTAATTTTATTTATAGCCATAACATAACCTTCTTCACAAATACTTTAATATAAATAATATTCATATATAATCTTTCCCAAACCTCAAACAAACTTTCATTTTAATGGTGAATATGTTAATTCCATCACCCTTTAAAGCATCTTTTCAGCTTTTAAAATTTTAATTTCTCAAAATGTCCGCAGGATGAATATATTAGTTTCAACATCCTTTAAATCCCCTTTTCAGCTTTGAAAGCGAAACTTCCTTCATCTCACAAATGTCCGAAGGGTGCATATGTTATTTTCAGCGCCCTTTAAAGCATTTTTTCAGCTTTGGAAGCGAAACTAATATATTCACCCGAGGACCGAAAGGTTATAAAACTGAAAAGAGCCTTAGTAAACTAAGACTCTTTTTTAGCATTTATCTATATAATTTGAGGTTATTTCTTTAAGTTATAGAATGAGTTTAATCCGCAGTATCTAGCAGACTCCCCTACCATCTCTTCTATTCTTAATAATTGGTTGTATTTAGCAACTCTATCAGTTCTTGATGGAGCACCAGTTTTTATTTGACCAGCATTTACAGCTACTGCTAAGTCAGCTATAGTAGTATCTTCAGTTTCTCCAGATCTATGAGATATAACTGCAGTGTATCCAGCTCTCTTAGCCATTTCTATAGCATCTAAAGTCTCAGTTAAAGTACCTATTTGGTTAACTTTTACTAATATAGAGTTTGCTACACCAGCTTCTATTCCTCTTTCTAATCTTTCAGTATTAGTAACAAATAAGTCGTCTCCAACTAATTGTAATTTGTTTCCTAATCTGTCAGTTAATACTTTCCATCCATCCCAATCTTCTTCGTCTAATCCATCTTCTATAGTTATTATAGGGAAGTTGTTAGCCCAATCTTCATATAAATCAACCATTTCAGCAGAAGTTAATTCTTTTCCTTCTCCAGCTAAAACGTATTTTTTAGTTTCTTTGTTGTACATTTCTGTAGCAGCAACGTCAAGTCCTAACATAACGTCTTTTCCTGGCTCGTATCCAGCTTTTGATATAGCTTCAACTATTAATTCTAAAGCAGCTCTGTTTGAATCTAAGTTTGGAGCGAATCCACCCTCGTCACCAACACCACAAGCTAATCCATTTTCACCTAAAACTTTCTTTAATGAATGGAATACTTCTGCTCCCATTCTTAATCCTTCTCTGAAAGATTTAGCACCTACTGGTAATATCATGAACTCTTGAACGTCTACGTTATTATCAGCATGCTCTCCACCGTTTAGTATGTTCATCATTGGAACTGGTAATTGCTTAGCATTTACTCCACCTATGTATTGGAATAATGGTAAACCAACTTCTTCAGCAGCAGCTCTAGCTACAGCCATAGAAACACCTAATATAGCGTTTGCTCCTAATTTACCTTTGTTTGGAGTTCCATCTAATTCTATTAATAATCCATCTATTCCAGGTTGGTCTGTTGCATCCATACCTTCTAATTCAGGTGCTATTATTTCGTTAACGTTGTCAACAGCTTTCTCAACACCTTTTCCTAAGTATCTTCCTTTATCTCCATCTCTTAACTCAACTGCTTCGAAAGCTCCTGTTGATGCTCCTGATGGAACTATAGCTCTACCAGTTACTCCACTTTCTAATACTACTTCAACCTCTACAGTTGGGTTTCCTCTTGAATCTAATACTTCTCTAGCGTATACTAAATCGATTAATGACATAATTATGTCTCCTTTCAAGTTTATATATTAAAGTTTTAAATATATATCTATATTATATTATAAATATTGGTAATTAATAGTATTTAATGTAATCTTTTGTAAAATTACATTACTTTTGTATTAATGAATCTCCAGTCATTTCTTCTGGTTTTTGTAAATTCATTATGCTAAGTACAGTTGGTGCTATATCAGATAATCTTCCACCTTCTCTAAGTTTAGAAGATTTGTATTCATCACCAACAACCATAAATGGTACTGGGTTAGTTGAGTGCGCAGTTATAGTTGTTTTAGTTTCTGGATCTTGCATTAATTCTGCATTACCATGGTCAGCTGTTATTAAAGCTACTCCACCTTTTTCTAAAACTTTATTTGTAACTTGTCCAACACATTTATCAACTTCCTCTACAGCCTTAACTGCTGCTTCTATAACTCCAGTATGTCCAACCATATCTGGGTTAGCATAGTTTAGTACTATAAAGTCATATTTATCTTCATCTATAGCTTTTAACATTTTTTCTGTTAATTCATCAGCACTCATTTCAGGTTGTAAATCATATGTTGCAACCTTTGGAGATGGTACTAATAATCTATCTTCACCTTTGTTTGGTTCTTCAACTCCACCATTAAAGAAGAAAGTAACATGAGCATATTTTTCTGTTTCAGCAGCTCTTAATTGAGTCTTACCGTTTTTAGCTAAATATTCTCCTAATGTATTTTCTAAGCTTTGTGGTTTGAATGCTACGTGTACATTTTTTATAGTTATGTCATATGTAGTTAAACAAACAAAGTAAGTTTTCATACATGGTCTTTCAAATCCAACAAATTCATCGCAAACTAATGCTCTTGTTATTTGTCTTGCTCTATCTGGTCTAAAGTTACCAAATATTATAGAGTCATTTTCTTTTATAAGACCTACTGGGTTTCCGTCTTCAACTATTACAGTTGGTAGTACGAATTCATCAGTCTTATCTTCTTTATAAGCTTTCTCTACTGCTTCTTTTGCAGAAGTAGCAGTTTCGCCTTTTCCATCAACCATAGCGTCATAAGCTAGTTGTATTCTTTCCCATCTTTTATCTCTATCCATAGCATAGTATCTACCAGATACTGATGCAAATTTCCCCACTCCTACTTCTTGCATGTATTTTTCAACATCTTCGATGAATGTTAAAGCACTCTTTGGATCAGTGTCTCTACCATCTGTGAATGCATGAACATATACATTTTCAACACCATTTTCTTTAGCCATTTTTATTAAAGCTTTTAAATGGTCTATATGTGAATGAACTCCTCCATTAGATAGTAATCCCATTAAATGAAGTGAATGTTCTTTCCCATTTTTCATTGCTTCTAATAAGACATCATTTTTGAAAAGTTCTCCATCTTCTATTGCCTTACTAACTCTAGTTAAATCTTGATATACTATTCTTCCTGCTCCGATGTTAGTGTGACCAACTTCTGAGTTACCCATTTGTCCATCTGGAAGACCAACATCAAGACCACTAGCTTGTATTAAAGTATGAGGGTAGTTTTCATGTAATTTGTCTAAGTTAGGAGTTTTTGCACTTGCTACTGCATTTCCTATCTTTACTTCACTACATCCAAAACCGTCCATTATTATTAATGCTACTGGTTTTTTCATGTCTTTTTTCACTCCTTAGAAATTAACAAGTTCTGTGAAGTCAGCTGGTTGTAGACTAGCTCCACCAACTAAAGCTCCATCTATATCAGTTTGATTCATTATTTCTGATACATTAGAAGGTTTTACACTTCCTCCGTATTGTATTCTTACTTCTTCTGATATTTCTTCTCCGTATAATCCTTTAACTACTTCTCTAACATATGCTATTACATCGTTAGCTTGCTCAGCAGTTGCAGTTTTTCCAGTTCCTATAGCCCATATTGGCTCGTAAGCTATAACAACTTTTTTCATATCTTCTGCAGTTACATTTTCTAAAGCTTTTTCAGTTTGAACTTTACAAACATCTTTAGTTTTATCTGCTTCTCTTTCTTCTAAAGTTTCACCTATACATAATATTGGATCTATTCCAGCTTCTAAAGCTTTTAATACTTTCTTGTTTACTGTTTCGTTAGTTTCATTGAAGTATTGTCTTCTTTCAGAATGTCCTAATACTACATAATCTATATCTAATTCTTTTAACATAGGTGCAGATATTTCTCCTGTAAATGCTCCGTTATCTGCATAGTGCATATTTTGAGCACCTATTTTTATAGGAGTTCCTTTTGTAGCTTCCTTTAAATCTTTTAATAAAGTGAAAGGAGCACATATAACTGCCTCTACATCTGTATTATTTACTTTTCCTTTTATCTCATTAACAAACTCTACAGCTTCTGCTATAGTTTTGTGCATTTTCCAGTTTCCTGCTATTATAGGTTTTCTCATTTTTACTTCCTCCATTACTATAAATTGAATATAGTACTTTTTTGCTTACAGTAGATAAAATCAATTTTATCTACTGTAAGCTATATATATAATTATTGATAAAATTTAAGGCCTATTTATTATCTAATGCTGATATACCTGGTAAGTCTTTACCTTCTAAGAATTCTAGAGAAGCTCCTCCACCTGTAGAAACGTGAGTCATCTTATCTCCAAATCCTAATTGGTTAACAGCTGCAGCGGAGTCTCCTCCACCTATTACTGTTGTAGCATTTTCTAAAGCTGCCATAGTTTTAGCAACAGCTAATGTTCCTTGTGCAAAGTTTTCAAATTCGAAAACTCCCATAGGTCCATTCCATACTATTGTTTTAGAAGCATTTACTGTATTTACGTATTCTTCTATAGTTTTTGGTCCTATATCTAGTCCCATGAATCCTTCTGGTATGTTTGCATCTTCAGTTATAACTGGAGCAACATCTGCAAATTTATCAGCAACAGCATTATCTATTGGTAATAATAATTTAACACCTTTAGCTTTTGCTTTTTCCATCATTTCTTTAGCGTATTCTACCTTATCTTCTTCAACTAATGAAGTTCCTATTTGGTATCCTTGAGCTTTTAAGAATGTGTAAGCCATTCCTCCACCTATTATTAGGTTGTCTACTTTTTCTAATAATTCATTTATAACAGCTATCTTATCAGAAACTTTTGCTCCTCCTAATATAGCAGTGAAAGGTCTTACTGGATTAGCTACAGCTTCTCCTAAGAACTTTAATTCTTTTTGTATTAAGTATCCGCAAACTTTTTCATTTAAGAACTCTCCAGCCCCAACTGTTGAACAGTGAGCTCTATGAGCAGTTCCGAATGCATCATTTACAAATATTTCAGCTAATGAAGCTAACTCTTTAGAGAAGTTTTCTTCATTTTTAGTTTCTTCTTTTCTATATCTAGTATTTTCTAATAATACTATATCTCCGTTTTCCATTTTTTCTACAGCAGTTTTTGCATTTTCCCCTACAACGTTTTCGTCAGCTGCAAATACTACTTCTTTACCTAACATTTCAGATAATCTTTTAGCTACTGGTGCTAAAGATAATTCTGGCTTAGCTTCACCTTTTGGTTTTCCTAAGTGAGAGCATAATATAACTTTTGCTCCGTTGTCTACTAAGTATTTTATAGTAGGCATAGCTCCGTTTAATCTATTTTCATCAGTTATAACCCCATCCTTTAAAGGTACGTTGAAGTCACATCTAACTAAAACTCTTTTACCACACACATTTATATCTTCTATCGTTTTCTTATTAAGCATTGACATGGTACTATCTCCTCTCAAAAAATGTTTTCCACAAATCAGTATATCATATTTATGCTTTTTGACCAATAAAGTATGTCACATTTATAAAAAAATCTGCTTTTCTTGATATACTTATTTTTGCTGATTTATAATCAAATTTTTGTCTAGTACGATCTATAATCGTAAAAAAGTCCAGAGCCCGTAGTGTTAAACTACAAACCCGGACTTTTTTAAAGCCTGTATATTTTTATTTATACGAATTACTTAGCTAAGTTAGCGAAGTATCCTAAAGTTCTTATTAATTGAGAAGTGTAAGACATTTCATTGTCATACCAAGAAACAACTTTAACTAATTGCTCTCCGTTTACTTCCATAACTTTTGTTTGAGTTGCATCGAATAATGATCCGAACTCTATTCCTACTATGTCTGAAGATACTAATGGCTCTTCAGTGTATCCGAAAGATTCATTAGCAGCAGCTTGCATTGCAGCATTTATTTCTTCTACAGTTACATTTTTGTCTAATGTACAAACTAATTCAGTTAAAGAACCAGTTATAACTGGAACTCTTTGAGCTCCTCCGTCTAATTTACCTTTTAATTCTGGTATAACTAAACCTATAGCTTTTGCAGCTCCTGTAGTGTTAGGAACTATGTTAGAAGCAGCAGCTCTAGCTCTTCTTAAATCTCCTTTAGCATGAGGACCATCTAAAGTATTTTGGTCATTAGTGTATGCATGTATTGTAGTCATGAATCCTTTTTGTAATCCGAATTTATCATTTAAAGTTTTAGCCATTGGTGCTAAACAGTTAGTTGTACAAGAAGCCCCTGATATAACTGTTTCGCTTCCATCTAATATATCATGGTTAACGTTAAATACTACTGTTTTTAAGTCTCCTGTTGCAGGTGCTGATATAACAACTTTTTTAGCTCCAGCTTCTAAATGAAGACCAGCTTTTTCTTGAGAAGTGAAGAATCCAGTACACTCTAATACTATATCAACGTTTAATTCTTTCCAAGGTAAGTCTGCAGGGTTTCTCTCAGCAGTAACTTTTATTTCTTGTCCGTTAACTACGAAAGCTCCTTCTTTAACTTCTATTTCACCGTTGAATCTTCCTTGAGCTGAATCATATTTGAATAAGTGAGCTAATGTCTTAGCGTCTGTTAAGTCATTTATTGCTACTACTTCAAATTTATCTGTTTGCTCCATTAATCTTCTTAGAGCTAATCTACCTATTCTTCCAAATCCATTAATTGCTACTTTAACCATTATGTTTGCCTCCCTAATATAAATGTGTGTATATTTAGCTAGCTTTGCTAGTTATTAACTAATTTACTTCTAATATTTTATAAGCACTTTGTTCATCTGTAATTATGACCATATTATCATTTAACTTAGATATTGCAGTAACTGCTTCTGCTTTGCTTGATCCTGCAAATATTGCTATGTTATTTTTTACAGATTTAAATGTTTCTAATTTTATTCCTACAGTATTTAATTCATATACTATTTCACCATTTTTGTTGAAATAATATCCAAATGCTTCACCTACAGCTCCTTTAGATAAAATTTCTTCAACTTGCTCTTTTGGTAATTTTCTTCTTGTAGCCATTTCATCTGCTCTTCCAATTCCAAATACAAGTATGTCTGTGTTTAAAACAAAATTTAATGTTTTGTGTATTTCTGGTTCTAAACTAAGCGTTTTCATTGCTTCTACACCTAGTTCATCTGGTACATGAAGTAATTTGTAATGTGCTCCTAATTTTTTTCCTAATATAGCTACTATGTTATTCGATTGAGTTTCTACATCTTTTCCGACTCCTCCTCTAGCAGGAACTATAGTCGTTTGATTGTATTTTTTGTCGCTTTTTAAACTGTTGGCAAACTCTAGCATAGTACTTCCACCTGTTACTGCTACGACACTATTGTCTTTTAGTATACTTAAGAAGTATTCAGCAGCTTGTTTTGCTACATCTTTTAATAAGCTCTCATTCTTTTCAAAGTCACCAGGAACAATTATAACTTTTTTAATTCCTAATTTCTCTTTAACTCTATGTTGTAGCTGTGAAAGACCCATAACATCATTCATAATATCTTTTAGTTGATCTAAAAGTTCTAATCCTTCTTCTGTCACCGTCATTCCTGAAACGGCTACATTTATTAGATTTTGTTCTTTTAAGACTTCTGTCTCTGATCTAACTATTCTTTCGCTAATCTCTAGCATATTTGATAATGTACGTCTTCCTATTGGTTCACTTAAAGATATCTGTCTTAATATAGAATATCTTCTTTCCATGATTTCTATTACCTGTGGAATTAGTTTCTTTTGTATATTAATTAAGTCATTCATTAAAAGTTACTCCTTCAATATAATTCTTATCTCAGGGACATTTTGCGTCCCCTGTTCATATTTTAGTCCCACAAGTTAATTTTATTTTATAGGAAATCCTTATTAATTTCAATAGTTTTTAAAATTTTTTTATATTTAATTATTTTAATACTCTTTTCTTTTACTAGATGAAGGTATCTTTAACTCTTCTCTGTACTTGGCTACAGTACGTCTAGCTACTGAAATTCCGCTTTCCTTTAAAATTTTAGATAGTTGCTCATCACTTAACGGTTTCTTCTTATTTTCAGACTTTATTGTTTCCTTTATTATTTTTTTTATGCTGGTGCTAGATGCCATTTCTTCATTTTGTGTTTCGATGGCACTACTAAAGAAGTATTTAAATTCGTATACTCCAAATGGAGTTAACATATATTTTCCATTTACTCCTCTACTTACTGTAGATTCATGACAGTCAATTATGTGAGCTATATCTTTTAATTTTAGTGGTTTTATAAATTGTGGTCCTTTATTAAAAAATTCTTCTTGGCAAGAAACTATTGTTTCTGCAATTTTAAGTATTGTATGGTTTCTGCTTTGTATATTTTTTACTAAGCTAGTAGCAGAATTTAATTTTGATTTTATAAATTCTTTAGCATCATTATCTGATGATGTATTTCTAAGTACTTCTTTATAAAAATTATTAATCTTTAACATATAAGAATCTTTTTCATTTTTATAAACTATAAACTCATTATCAATTTTTTCAACTATAACATCAGGTTGCACGTATACCGTTTTCTCACTGCAGCATAATCTACCAGGTCTCGGATCCAATGACTTGATTTTATGAACTAAATTAACACATCTTTGCATCGGAATCTTATGTTTTTTGCTTATTTCCTTAACTTTATTAGAAGCTATTAAGTCCAAATCTTCTTTGATTATGTTTATTAAATCTTCATCATATTCTCCTGAATTTTCAATTTGTAAAATTAGACATTCAACTAAATCTCTAGCTCCAACTCCTATAGGATCTAGCTGCTGAACTTTTTCTAAACACTCTAAAAATGTATCTTCATCTACATTTAACTCTTTTAACTCGTTTAACATTATTTCTTCTGAAAACCTTAAATATCCATCTTCATCTAAGCTATCAATTATGTAATTACAAACTTCTTTTTCTAAGTCGCTAATTTTATATAATCCTATTTGAAGACTTAAGTGTTCGTATAAATTAACATCTTCTTTTATCATATTTTCTAAATTCAAATCATTATCTGGATTATAATTTACTTCTCTTTTATATCCGGTGTCCATATTTTTCACATAAGCTTCCCAGTCTATTTCTTCTTTTCGTTCTATATCTAATAAGGGATTTTCCTCTGATTCTTTTCTTATTTCTTCTTCTAATTCAACTTTACTCATATTGAGTATTGCTAATGACTGTTTTAGCTGTGTAGTCATCACCAGCTTTTGAGATTGAGTTAATTCTAGCCTGTTGTTAAAGTTCAAATTTTTTCACCCCGCTTTTATTTTTTCAATCCAAAAAAACCCTTCTGCATAAATATATTCTACCACTTGGTATGACTCTTATGCAAAAGGGTTTTATTTATTATTTCATTACTTGTTCATTTTATCTAATATAGCTTTTAATTCATCTTCATCAAACATGTATTTTGTGTTACAGAATTGACATCCTATTTCAGCTTTTTTATCTTCTTCTATCATTTCAGCTAATTGATGTTGTCCTATAGATATTAAAACTCCTTCAACTCTTTCTTTAGAGCATTCACACTCAAATCCAACATCACACTTATCTAGAATTTGAGGATTTAATCCATCAAGTACTATATTAAGTATATCTTCAGGAGTTTTTCCTTCTTTTAACATATTTGTTATAGAATCTAAGTTAGCAACGTTAGACTCTAATTTTGATATAGTTTCTTCAGTTGCATCTGGCATTAATTGAACTATAAATCCACCTGCATATTCAACTTCTTCTTCTTTTGTCAATACTCCTAGTGCTACTACTGATGGAGTTTGTTCTGATAGTGCGAAATAATATGTTAAATCTTGGGCTATTTCTCCGCTAACCATAGGATATGACCCATTATAAGGTTCTCTTAATCCTAAGTCTTTTGTTACTCTTACTGTTCCTTCACTTCCAACAGCAGCTGCAACATTTAACTTACCATTTTCATAATCTTCTACTACAACATTTGGGTTATCAACGTACCCTTTTACTATCCCCTTAGAGTTAGCTGTAGCTAATATACTTCCTATAGGTCCGCCACCTTTTATTATAACTGTTATTTTATCTCCATCGTTTTTCATCATAAGACCCATCATAGATGTTGCTGTTAGTGTTCTTCCTAAAGCAGCTGTAGCAACTTTACTTGTCTTATGAAGATCTCTAGCTTTTTCTACCATATTTCTAGTAGTTGCAACAAAAGCTCTTACCTGTCCATCTCCAGCTGTTGATCTTAAAACATAATCCTTCATAATATTTTCCTCCAATCACGTTAAAACTTTCTGTCTATTTTTTACAAACAAAAAATACTCTTTCCGAATCATCGCTAGGTTTATTGAATGTAAAGTCTCCATAAACTTTTACATCTTTAAAACCTGATTCTTGAAGCATTTCTACTATTTCATCTTCTGTATATGCTCTTTGCTGATGTACCTCTTCAAACTTATCATATCTTCCATCTTCACCTTTTATGAAAAATGCTAATTCCATTTCTAATAAGTTTTCTTCTGCATCAAAATAATTTTGCCATAAATAAGATACATCTTCTCTATTTTCACCATATATGTTACCACCTAATATATTGGCTAATTTATAATATGAACTTATGTCAAATATGAATATTCCATTTTCTTTTAATAACTCATGTGTTGTATCAAAAACATTTTGTAAATCATCATCATAAGTTATATAGTTGAATCCATCACAAGCACATAAAACACAATCTAAACCTGTTATATCAAAGTCAAGTTCAGCTATATCTTGTTGTAATAATACAAGCTCTATTCCTTGTTTTTCAGCTTTTTCTCTAGCTACACCTAACATTTCTGCAGATATATCAATTCCAGCTATATCGTATTCTTTTTTAGCTAAAGGAATAGTTATATTTCCTGTTCCACATGCTAATTCTAGTATATTTTTAACTTTTACATTTTCGTTGTCTATTATATCTTCTATATATTTAACCCATTTGTCATAATCAACATCATTCATAAGTTCATCATATACAAATGCAAAATCTCTATACTGATCCATCGTCTTTATTTTCTTCCTTTTCCATTTTTTTCTTTTTCTTTTTACGAGATGTCAACGTACCACCTATACGCCCTGCTTCTTTGGCTGTTAAACCTCCCCAACCAAGCTCAGAAACCTTATCCATTAGACCAAGTTCTGATGCTATCTCATATTTCATTATATCATCATCTGTCAATATTTTCTTTTTCTTCGTTGCGCTTTTCTCTCTTGGTTTATTTATATCAATATCTTTATAATTCATAAAAATCACTCCTTTATTTTATATTTTTGTCATATGAACAAAATTTATACAAAATTGAGGAGTGATTTAGTATTATAATATTGATTTTTTATATTTTAATAATTTGATATATACATCTAGTGCATTTCCTAATATATTTTCATCAAAATTAAAGTTTAAACTATGAAGTCCATTTACAAATCCTTTTTCTTCATTTCTTGCACCTAACATGAAGAATAAGCCTGGAAGAACTTGTTGATAGTAAGAAAAATCTTCTGATATCATTATAGGTTCTAGTTTGATAAGTTTATCGCTTCCTACAGCCTGTTCAAACTCTTCAAATAAAACTTCATTATTATTAACAGCTGGATAGTCATCTCTTATTTCTACTTCAATCTTACAGTTATACGCTAGTTCATATCCTTTTGCTAGTTCTCTAATTCTTTCTTTAATAGTTTCATATACCTCTGGTTTAAAAGCTCTTATAGTACCTTCTATTCTAATATTTTCAGCTATTATATTTCTTCTAGTCCCTCCATGCATCTTACCTATAGTAAGTACGGCATTATCTAGTGGACTTATATTTCTAGATACTATTGTTTGTAAACTACTAATAAAGCTAGAAGCTAAAACTATTCCATCTATTCCATTTTGAGGCATAGCTCCATGACCACTTTTAGCAATAATATCTATATCTAATTCTCCAACTTGAGCTAAGAAGTAATTTGGTCTAGTCCCTACATAACCTTCAGGTATTTCTGGATATATATGAAGCCCATATATTTCATCTATATTATATTTTTCTACTATACCTGCTTTGATTAACGGTTTTGCTCCTCCTGGACCTTCTTCTGCTGGTTGGAATATAAATACTATATTATCCATCAGATTTTCTCTATTTTCATTTAAATATGTTACTAATCCAAGTAATATACTCATATGTCCATCATGACCACATAAGTGCATAGCTTTTTCCCCTAATGTAAGAGCATCCATATCCGATCTAAAAGCTATAGTTTTTTTAGGATTTTTACCTTTTATAATTCCAACTACAGCAGTGTCTAACATTTCTTCATATTCTACACCTATATTATTTAAATAATCTTTTATATATTTACTAGTTTTAAACTCTTGATTTCCTATTTCAGCTAGTACATGTAATTCTTTTCTATTATTTTTCATGCACTCTTTTATATTACATATATTCTTCATACAAATCTCCTTTATTATCAATTTATATGTTTTTATTATACCCAATATATATGCGCTTTGTATTGCTATTAGTGCCTAACTTTTTTAAAACTATTGTTATTAATGCCTTGTTTAATATAATTTATTTAAGCATAAAAAAAGATTGGGAAAATCCCAATCTTTTTATTATCTATCTTCGTCAGTAACGTTAAATACGTAAGGTATGTTTCTGTAGTAGTCTCCGAAGTTTAATCCGTATCCTACAACAAATTTATCTTCTATTTCAAATCCACAGTAGTTAGGAACTAATTCCACTTTTCTTCTGCTTGGTTTATCTAAAAGAACACAACATTTTATACTAGCAGGGTTCTTAGTTTTTAAGTGACCCATAACAAAGTTCATTGTAAGAGCTGTATCTGTTATATCATCTACAACTAAAACATCATATCCTTCTATATCATCACTTATATCTGCTACCATGTTAACTTGACCAGTACTGCTTTCTCCATGCCCGTAGCTTGAAGTAGTCATAAATCCGATTTTAACAGGTACTGTTATGTTTCTTACTAAGTCTGCGCAGAATATGAAGCTTCCTTTTAATAGTGATATTACCATTAATTTCTTTCCTTCATAATCCTTAGATATTTGTGCTCCTAATTCTTTTAATCTTTCTTGTATTTGTTCTTCTGAACATAATACTTCCCATTTTTTAGTTTCTATATCCATGTTACAACCTCCGAAATGTTATAGTATATCTATTTTATAGGAGATTTACCAATTTTGCAACGGGGTAAATACAATATTAGTTAGCTTTGTTCATGTCGTCCATTACTCTTATTATAACCTTGTCAGTTGTAGTCATTCCTTTATCACTTACTCTTCCTAAGTTTTGTATACTTTGCTCTGCTCCAGTTCCTACTATTCCGTTCATTGGAGGTACTATACAGTCTTGTTTAGCTATTATAGCACTTTGTACTGCTGCTGATGCTGCTGATGCAAGTTTTAATGCACATCCAGCCTTAGCTCCATCACATATCATACCACTTAAGTTAGCTACCATATTTTCTATAGCACCTTCTATTTGAGTTTCATTACATCCCATTAACCAAGATAATCCTGATGTAGCTCCTATACTTGCTGCAACTCCACATCCACATACTGCAGATAATCTTCCTGTGTAGTTTTTAACGTATGCAGTTAATAAGTGAGATATTGCTAATGATCTAGCTAATTTATCTTCGCTTTGAGGGAATTTATCGTTGTATGCAACTATTGGAAGTATAGCTGTTATACCGTGGTTTCCACTTCCGTTAGAACTCATAACTGGTAATTTAACTCCAGCCATTCTTGCATCAGATGCAGCTGCTGTTATCATCATTGTGTAGTTCATTAAGTCATCACCTAATAATCCTGATTCAATAGATTTCTTTATACCGAATCCTACACCTACTCCTACTTTTTCATTTAATCCGTACTTAGCTATCTCTTCATTCATAGTTATTCCATCTAATAAGAATTTTATGTCTTCAAAATCTACAGTTTCCATAGCTTCTACTATTTCTTTTATTGTTATAGTATCTAATATATTTTCTTTAGGTTCTGCTGTAGTTGCAACTTCAACTACTTCTTCACTTACTAATACATCTTCATTTTTTCCAACAAATACTATGTTGTCATGTTTAGTTCTTATAACAACTTTAGCAGTGTTATTTTTACCTTCTAATTCAACTTCTATATAAACTTTTTCTTCTGTATCTATTGGTGATATGTTTATATCGTTGTTATCCATGAAATCTTCTGCAACTTTAACATCTTCTTTTGTTAATGTTTCTAAAACTCTTAACCCGTTTTCTGATTTTCCACCTATAAGTCCCATTGCTGCAGATATTTTTAATCCTAATCTTTCAGTTCCTGGTATACCTACACACATACCGTTTTTGTATACGTTAGGGCTAAGACCTATTGTACATTTTACTACTTCTTCACCTAAAGTTTCTTTTGCTTTAGCACAAGCTAATGCTACTGCTACTGGTTCTGTACAACCTAAAGCTGGTTTAACTTCTGCATTTAATATATTAACTAATTTTGTTTGTAAATTTTTCATTGTGTTTTCCTCCTGATAGCTATAATATTTATGTCTTATTTATAAAGCAAGAACTATGCCAACTTTTATTATTTTTTAAACCCTTGAAATCGCTTTATTTATAATTTATAAAAATAATTTTTTATCATTCTAATCTCATTTCGAAAAAAAATAGTCTCAAAATGAGATTAAGTATCATTTTGAGACTATTTTATATCTTTCTATTTTTCTATATAAGGTAGCTCTAGATATCCCTAAAGCTTTTGCCGCTAAATCCTTATCTTTTTTATAATCTTTATATTTTTCTAATGCTTTTATTATTTCTTTCTTTTCAAGCTCGTCTAAAGTTTTTATGTTTTCATTAGACTCTATAATTTGATCTTCATTTGAATTTGCACGTTTTATTCTGTTAGGTAAATTATCTAATGTTATAATCTTACCTTCGCATCTATTAACACTATATTCTATAACATTTTGTAGTTCTCTAATGTTTCCTGGCCAACTATATTCACATAAATATTCTAATGCTTGTAAATCTATATCTTGTACATTTTTATCTAGCTTATTAGAATATTCTTTCATCATATATTCAATTAGTAAGTGTATATCATTTTTTCTTTGTCTTAAAGTTGGAAGAACTACAGGTATAACATTTAGTCGATAGTATAAATCCTCTCTAAATGTGCCTTTTCTGACCATATGCTCTAAGTCTTTATTAGTAGCCGCTATTATTCTTACATCAATCGATACATTGTGTTTAGCCCCTATTTTATCAACTTCTTTTTCTTGTAATACTCTAAGTAATTTTGCTTGTAAATGTAAGCTCATATCACCTATTTCATCAAGGAAAATACTACCTTTATCAGCTAATTCAAATTTACCTAAGCTTCCACCTTTTTTAGCTCCTGTAAATGCACCTTCTTCATATCCAAATAATTCACTTTCTAGTAAGTTATCTGGAATAGCTGCACAGTTTATAGCTATAAAAGGATTTCCTGCTCTACAACTGTGATTATGTATAGCTCTTGCAAATAATTCTTTTCCTGTACCACTCTCTCCAGTTATTAAAACCGTAGAATTAGTTTTAGATGCCATCAACGCTTCTTCTTTTGATTTATTTATAGCATAGCTACTTCCTATTATATTTTCTAAATATATCTTATGATCATTACTTATCTTGTTATAGTTTTTTATAGCATCTACTTTATCTATAAAATCCAATACATATCCTTTTAATTCTTCATTTAAAATAATCGGCTTTATATTATATATCCCTTTAAATTCCTTCTTTGCTCCTCTATATGTAAAGCTACAAGATTTATCATTATTTATATTATTGAAATTATTGTCTTTCGCAAAGTTTAATACATCGCCTATAAAGCTTCCTATTATATTACCTTTAACTTCAAAAATTTCTTTGAATTTCAAATTGTACTTTTCTATATTCGCGTCTTTATCTAATGACACAACTGCTTTATCCATATTATCTAATAATGTTTTTAGCTTTTTCTTTTCTAACTCTACCTCATAAGTTTTTATTTCTGCTTTTAACTTACTTGATATTAAATCTGCCATTTTATGCAAGAAGTTCATTAAATCATCTTTTCTAAATTTAATTACATCGGCTTGCTCTTTAGTAAAAGCTATAAGTCCAATTACACCATAAGACTTATCATCATATACTATAGGACAGCATACCTCCGCAAACTCTTTACAAACTTCACGAGTATAACATTCATTACATATCTCATTACTCTTTGGATCTTCTATTATTAATTCTTTTTTAGTAGTTAAAGAATATTTAAATGCTGAGTATTCTTCTAATTGTTGTCCTATTTTATGAAAATAAGTTCCGGTACCCGCTATTCTAACTAAACTCGAATCTACTATTGTTACATCAATTTCTAAAACAGATGATATAGCTTCTGCTATGTTTTGTATATCTTTTCTTATAAAGTTTAAATTAATCATACTTCCCATCCCTTAGTTTATCTTTGTACATGAGTACTTTAATTTCATTGAGAGTTTTGTATATTTTATTTAAAGTATACTGTATTGATACTAAGATTACAAACAACATACAGATAATTATCACATTATAATGTATTTTCATAAAATTTCCTCCTACAAGAAAAGACTAGGTTTAACCCCAGTCTTTTTAATCATTCTTCATTCCTATATAAATATACTTTTCACAGTCTTTATTTTCTAATATTCCTTTAAATTTTGAATGTTCTAATGTCTTTATAAGTTCATGTGGGTAATAGTATTTTATACGTTCTCCACATACTCTATGCTTAAACTTTTTAAGTTTAACTTTAAATTTGTGTAGATTAGAGTCTTGTAATACAACCTCTCCTCTTAATTTTAACACTCTATAAATTTCTTTCAATGCTTTCTTTTGGTTATGAGTGTAATTAAATTGATTTAGTACTATTACTTTATCGAAAAATCCATCTTCAAATGGTAATAATTCTAAACAACCTTTAACAACACTGCAGTTTTCATTATGAATTAATGAATAGCAGATATCTTGGTATGCACTATCTTCAAGTATAGTTACATTGGCTCCAAGCATCCTTAACCTCTTGCCTAGGGTACCTATATTTCCTACCAATAGGATTCTTTCTCCCATTTCATATTTAACTACATTTAATATATCTTCTACGGTATCCTGTGCAAAATAATTTGCTTCATAACTCCATTGTACTACGCTTTTCACAGTGCTCCCCCTCTTTTGGATTTATTATCATTTTTTACATCATAGAATAGATTATAATAAATCCCAAGCAACTATTCAATAACCATTTTGAAGTATTTTAAAATTATTTTTTTAATAATGTTTTCCTTGACTTTGTATGCTAATTTATATTATTTTCATCCAATTTTTTTATTTTAGAAATAGAGACTTCATACGCAACTCTTTTCTCTATTTCTCCATTTTCAAGTTTCTTTTCATAGTCTCTACTTTGCACTCTACCCCACATTTGGATTCTATCTCCAACCTTTAAATTCTTTGCAAATTTAGCATTTCTACCCCATACTATAGATGGTATGTAATCAGATTTATTATATGGTCTATTTATAGCAACTAGTAAGTCTGCTATTTCTCTTCCTAATGGAGTTTTTCTGTATATTGGATCTTTACATATATATCCATCAAGGAAAATATTGTTTGGATCTTTAGCTTCTCCATCAACAACTTTTATTTCTCTTGCAAATACAGTGAGAACTAATTTATTTTTATTATCTATATTTTTATTATAAGATCTTAACTGACCAACTAGATCAACTAAGTTATTTTCATTTAAATTTACTTCTTCCAATAATCTTTCAGATATAGTTATAGGTAAAACATCATATGTATCACTTAATCTATGTATTTTTATCCTTGCACTATAGAATTTTTCCCCAAATATTTCATGGCTAAATGTCAATTCCTCTTCAAGTTCTCCTCTTAAATTTACTATGTTAGTATCTTCTTTTAAATTTATCATTTTATTCCCCCCACAATTGTTAAACCATATTTTATCTTAAAATCTATATAATAAATATATTTCTGCATGGCCATTTTTATTACACCTTTAATAAAATAAATTTGATTAAAAGCTTTAAATTTCAAAAAATAAAAAATATACCGTATTTTTAAATACGGTATAGTCTTATCTCATTAATTTATTAAGCTGTTTGCTTAGCAAATGCTTTTTTTAACATAGTTACTGAAGTATATGCTATTACAATTATTACTACCCATCTTAATATATCCATAGGCATTGAGCTAACAAAGTTAGCTGCTATAAATACCCCTATAACTCCACCTATTGTTATAAATAGAGAAGTTTTCTTAGCATAAGTTCCTTCTTTTATAAATTTAACACTTGCTGTTGGCATTAATAAAGCGCAAGATCCCATCATAATAGGGAATGCTACAGTTGGTGACATTCCTAAGAAATAAACCATTGCCATACAAGGAGAATATAGTCCAACTCCAGCAGTCATTAATGCTCCTAATATAAAGTTACCTACTACCCCTATAACAAGTTTAGCTCCAGTTAATCCTGTTGCATTTCCTCCACCAGGCATTAATCCTAATTGAGCTAATAACATTAATATAGCTGTTACAACTAGTGCGAATCCCATAACTATTTGGATTTTTCTTTCATCCATCTTAGATATAATTCCTGCACCTACATAAGATCCTACAACTGCTGCTCCTAATAAACTTATTAAAGTTATTGAATCAACCTTTATAACTGTCGTAAATATAAACGCTTCAAATACAACTGGTATTGTATGACATACGTTTAGCGTACCTGGTATTAACTTGTCAGGTATATTAATCTTTAGAGCATTCATCATTGCTACTGTTGGCGCAAATGAACCTATTCCTAAAGTATCGAAGAAGTCAGTTACAAAACCTGTTGCTAAAGGCTTCCAAGCTGGTACATCTTCAAACCCGTTAGATGCTTTAGCTTTTGATAAGTCCTTGATGAAGTTAAAACCGAATAATGAAACAAAAGCTGCTAATAATACTCTTACTAAATTTAACATCTCAAATAATTCCTCCTAATGATTTTACTAAAAAGTGTCTTACATAGAAATATGATTAAATACTACTAGTAGTATTTAATCATATTTTAATTAGAATTTATACAGTTATTTTCTTACTTTAGTATAAATCCATATTTTACTGGATCATTATCATCTATTACGAAATGGTTGAATCCTGTTATATACGCAGCTCCTGTTATTTCAGGTATTATTGCTTCATAATCAGCTACTTTATCAACACCAACTATTCTTCCTTTGAATAGAGTTCCTAATATACTTTCATATACGAATAATTCGCCTTCTTTTAATTCTCCTTTAGAGTATAAAGTTGCAAGCTTAGCACTTGTTCCTGTTCCACATGGAGATCTATCTACTTGTCCTTGTCCAAATATAACTACGTTTTTGTAAGTAGCTTCTGGATGAGTTGGATCGTCATATATTTCAACTAAGTCAACAGTTTTTATATGAGATAACTCTGGATGTTGTATTTCTATAGTTTCGTTTATTATGTCTCTCATTTTTAAACCTATTTCAGTTAGTTTTTGAGCATTCTTTGGCTCAACTTTTAATCCTAACTCACTAGCTTTAACTATAGCAAAGAAACTTCCTCCGAAAGATATATCGAAAGTTACAGTTCCTATTTCAGGCATTTCTATTTGTACATCTTTTTTGTATAAGAATGCAGGTACGTTTACTATAGAAACTTCTTGAACTCTTCCGTTTTCAACTTTAGCATCTGCTCTTACTATTCCTGCTGGAGTATCCATAACTACATGAGTTGTAGGCTCTTTCATTTCTACCATACCAGTTTCAATTGCAGCTGTTACAGCTCCTATTGAACCATGTCCACACATGTTTAGGTATCCTCCACCATCCATGAAGATTATTCCGAAATCTGCTTCATCGTTGCAAGGTTGAGTTATTATAGAACCGAACATATCATTATGTCCTCTTGGCTCTAACATTATAGCTGTTCTTAAGTGGTCTAGATTATTTTCTAAAAACGCTTTTTTCTCAGCCATAGTCTTTCCTTTTATATTAGGTATTCCACCTGTTACTATTCTTGTTGGTTCTCCCATTGTATGAGAATCTATCGCTTGTATACTTCTTGAAAATTTCATTTTACGGCCCCCTATATTATTATTATTTTTTATTATTTCTTTGCATTTTTAATTTTAATAAGGCTAATGATTTTTTTGCGTCTAACTCGCTTACAGTGTTCTCTCCGACAACTTCTGTTTCTATCCCCTTGTCTGATTTATTAAAATCTACTATTGTGTCCATATATTTATTTGTAACTACAAACTTAGCTTGTGTTCCATTAAATGTAAGTCCAACTACCGGGATCTCTCTTTTTCCTATTTCTTCAATAGTATTAGCATAATCTACGTGTGAGTTTCCCCACCCATCACATGAAATTATAACACCATCTGCTCTCATAGCTTCTAGCCATGCAGCTGTTCTTTGTCCAACAAATTCTTTTTCTTTGTTGTCCTGAGGTGTTCCTACTACTACTATCCCCAGAAGATCTATGTCTTTGTCATTACTAACTATATCAAGAAGTGGATCTCTAAAGTGATGTAATGATGTTTCTTTAGTTGATGGTCCTATACCCATTATCTCACCTCATTAAGTCATAGCTCTCAAGGCGCCATCTCTGTATTCATTAGGTGATATTATCATCGGTACATTTCCCATATCAATAATGGATGTACCTCCCTCTAAACCACTTGGTTCATGAGAAAATAATTGATTGTCATACATTGCACCCTGACCTGCTATTTGTTTTACTATTACAACTTTTTTAGCGTCAGGTCTAATTTTGTCAAAATATTCACGAATTTCTGTAGCATCTCTTCCGTCTTGCTGTTTTAAAACATTTCTTATACCTTGTATAAAAGTATCACATGCCTTAAATGTCATCATCGGAAGTTTTCTCTCATATGGCAAACCACCTTTAACTGTAACATCAAAATGAATTATGTAATCATTAGTAGATGGAGTACCATATCTACCAAACACCATTTGCTCAGAAAGTATACCTTCCGAAGATCCAAATTCATGCATTTGTCTTCCATCTTCATCAACACCAGTAAGCATAACATAAACACCTGTTAAAGTGTGTGTTATTCCTTCACCTAATCTACCTAAAACTTTAGTAGATATAGGGATTATATCCATGATAGTATTAATTTCCTTATTATAATCTCCTGGTTTGATTATATCTAATTTTATGTCCGTTATTAATTCATGTGAATTTTTAATTTCATTTATGTAGTCATTGTTTATGGATAGTGTACCTTTTTTTATTGAGAACTTTTCATTGAATTCAACATTATTTATATGAAATGGTTTAATTACCAAACGTCTAAGTATTTTCTCTTCCATTTATATCACCTTTTTATATAAGCCCTTCTCTATTGCTAGGGAAGGGCTGTGTTATCTATTATACTTGAGCTACATACTCGTATGGTAATTGAATTATCTTACCAGCAGATGGTATAGCTATTAATTGCTCTAAAGTATCTCTTAATATATGCATTTGCATTTCTTTATTGTTTGGTTCACCAGCATTAGCACCCATTGGAACTAGTGGAGCAACTGCTCTTGGAGTTCCGTTTTGTCTAACTACTGGAGGAAGAGCTGCTATTATTATAGTTGGTATACCAGCTTCTTCTATTGCTCTCTGCACGATCACGGCAGTTCTATGGCAAGTACCTCAGCCAGCTGTTAGAACTACACCGTCTACTCCCTCATCTTTTAATCTTTTAGCGATTTCAGGACCAGTTTCTTCAGTGAATTTAGTTTGGTCTCCACCACCACCCATGAATCCTATATGAACTGGAGCTACAGATTTTATAAATCCTTCTTTAGCTAATTCATGTAGTCTGTCTATAGGGAACATACAGTTTATATCTTTATTAACATCAGCGTTATCATATCCTCCGTGAGATACCATCATCTCATCAGTAGTTGCTGTGTCTGGTATTTCTCTAAATGTAAAGTCACCTGCTAGGTTGAATCTCTTATCAGCTTTTAAATGTACACCTGACGCTGTAGCTAAAGCTATAGTCATATCCTTTAGTTCTTTAGTTACAGGAGTCCAAACAGGAGGAGGTGTTATTGGTACAAATATTTCAGATTGAAGTCCTTTTATTGTTGTAAGGCTCATAGTTTTTCTCTCCCTTCTATTTCTCTAATTCTTCTTTATTTTTTTTATTTCTTTCGATTATATCTACATACTTTTGATTAGGTTCCGGACTTAGTACTTCTGGATAACTTAACATAAACCCAACCTCAAGACCAAGCTTAAGCTCATAATCAGTTATAAGCATTCTTTTCGGTATTTTAAATTGGCCTAATCTGCCTTTTAAGTCTATAGTAACTCCACCGTCAGTGATATCTACTATAACTCCTTCATACATTCTTTCAGTTGATATATATTTTAATCTATCCATAATATTTCATCCTTCCATAACCTATTAACGTCTTTTACTATTTAGCGTCTTTTTCGTATATATTCTTTCTTTTTTCACTCATTGGTAAAGTTTGCTCGTTTTCAACAAGTTCTAACTTCTTACCAGTTTCTTTTTCTATTAATTCAACGTTATTTAATTTAACGTTAGCATTCCATTTTCTTTCAGCAGCTTTAACTTCTTCTCCACCCATTACCGTCTTTAACATTGCTAAAGATCTTACAGCATCTTCTGGGCATAATGTATTGTTTGATAATACTTCATTTTCTATACCTTGTTTAGACTTGTTGTTGTCTATCATGTATTTCATGTATTCATTACCAACAACTAGAGCACCTTGAACAGCAGAGAAACTTACACCTACTACAGCTACATCTCTCTTACCTATTTGCTCTATATGAGAAGCGAAATCTATATGGTTGTTTCCGAATCCTTCAGTTGTTACTATAGCACCATCAACACCCATAGCTTCTATCATCATACCTAATCTCTTAGATACATAGAATTTCTCAGCATTTACTTGTGGAGATCCTACAAATATAACACCTACTAAATCTATTTCTTCATCATGCATAGCTTCTATTACTAATGGCTCTCTCCAGTAATGTCTAGAGTTTTCTTTAGATGCAGGTCCTATACAAGTTAATGCATGTATACCACCATCTAATACTTCAAGTGGAGATAATACTACTGGAACGTTTCCTAAGTCAACGTTTGGTTTAGCTCCTAATGTTCCAACTGGCTCAACAGGTAATATTAAGTTATCATGCATTGCCCCTTGTCCCATTATCTCTTTAACTACAACAACCTTTTTCTTACCAGGTCTTCTATATTGAGTTAATTCTTCAGTATCAACTACTAAAGACTCTTCAGCTTTCTTTAATGCTTCTCTTATTTCTTGAGTTATATAATCAGATGCACAGTGAGCAGCTAATGGTCCTGGTCTTTCCATGTTAGTACCAGCTTTAACTGTTACTTGAGTTTTGATGAATATATCACCTTTATCAGGAGCACCTGGTCTTCCCCACATTATGTTAGTTTCTAATACACCTTCTGAAGAACCGAATTCACCTATTTGAACTCCGTTTTCATCAGTACCAGTTACCATCATTATAACTCCGTCTATAACTCTTGTTACACCTTCTCCTATATCTCCTTCTTCTTTAGTAGCTATAGGTTGAACGTCCATTATAGTTTCACTGTATTTGTTGTATTCAGCTGGAGTTATTATTTCTAACTTCATATCAACAACTAATTCTTCTGAATTTACAGCTTCTTTAGTTAATTCTTCTGGAGTTCTTAAGTATAAAGTAGTTCCATCTATTTTAGTTTCTTCAGCGAAAACTACTTTTTCTATTTTAAAATGTTTTTTAGTTAAGCTTCTTATTGCTTTAGCTTCTTGAACTGGCTCAGCTTTAACTTCTACAGCTTCTGCATTTTCTGCT
This sequence comes from Paraclostridium sp. MRS3W1, assembly GCF_032465715.1. NCBI lineage: Bacteria > Bacillati > Bacillota > Clostridia > Peptostreptococcales > Peptostreptococcaceae > Paraclostridium > Paraclostridium sp. MRS3W1. The sequence continues at coordinate 33,326 of NZ_JAWDJM010000153.1, forward strand.
ACAGCTACAGGAGCAACTGGTGCTACACCCATTCCTTGAGCTACATTTAAAGGTATTTCTAAGTTTATATCTCTACCTTCACCTATATGTATCTTTATAGTTTGTCCATTTACTGGAGCTATTTGAGATACTGGAGCTACTGAAGCAACTGGTGCTACTTCTTTAACTTCTTCTTTAACTTCTTCTTTAGCCTCTTCAGCTACTGCTACTACACCTTCTACACAGTCAGCAGTTATTGGAGTTAAAGCATCTAAAGTTTTTAATAATTTAGCTCCTAAAACTTGCTCTATTGTTAAACAATCATCTGCTATTGTTAATAATCCTGAATCCTCTAAGTCAGCGAATATTGCTGGATCTTCTAAATTTGATGGTTCTAGTACAGTCCCAGCTTCAAATCTACAGCAGCATACCGCTGGATCTTTAGCATGAGCTTTAGCTGTTTCTACAGTTATTGACATTTTCTAATACCTCCTAGCATTATTTTTTTCTTCTATATAATCTATGTCCCGAAGCTCTTAATACATGGTCTGTACTATGGTATACAGGCAAACCTAACCTAGGCGCCACTTGCATAACTGTGTTTGTTCAGTCCTCGCAGTTACCTATTAATACAGCTTCAGCTCCTTGACTCTTTAACTTAAGCACTTTTTCTGCTTGACCTGGGCATATACCTGGTAAATCACATCTAAATCTACCATTTACCTCAGTCATTCTCTTACATTTTTCTTCTGCTACAACTTCAGCACCCATTAAAGATGCAATTTGTTTTAGTCTATCTTCTTGTGCTCCACACTCGCAAGCTATTATTCCTAATTTCTTGCTTTCTTGTGGAAGTGGCATAGATACTAATATTCCACCTAAAGTTTTAGTAACTGGACTTTCTTCTTCACCGTGTCTTCCAGTGAAAGGACCTCCGAGTACTATTTCTCCATATGGTGCAATGAATCCTCCACATTTTTCTATATATGTTATTATAGGCATTCCTATAGGAACATCCATAAATACTTTGCCTTTGTTCTCTGCACCTTTTACTCTTCCTCCAACAGTTATGTCTTTAGTTATAAAAGGTTTTCTTTCTTCTATAGCTTCTACTATACGTTTTATAGTTTCAACATTAGAAACTACAGTTTTCGCTTCTATTGGAAGTTGTCCTGGAACAAGAGTTATTCCTAACAATTCTCTTATTATAACCCTCTCGTCACCAGCTGGGTACATATCTGGTAAATATTTTAATTCTATGTTTGCTTCATTCTTACAAGCTTTTCCTAATGCCATTATGGCTTTTTTGTACTTTGGCTTTACAGCTATATAAGCTTTATCAGCTTTAGTTATATCAAGCATGTATTTTAATCCTTTAATTATTATCTCTGGATTATTTTCCATTAACTCCACATTGTGACCAAGTACTGGCTCACATTCTGCAGCATTTGCTATGATACATCCTCCTGTAAGATCTACATTAAGTTTTACATGTGTAGGGAAACCAGCTCCTCCTGCACCAACTATACCAGCTTCTTTTATAGCGTCTAAGTTACTTTCTGTATCTTTTATTTTTACATACTCATCAGGTTGATTCTCAGAAGCCTCTATTATTATAGAACTTTCTGTAACTTCAACAACTTTACCATAAACACTTGAATGTATATTTGCTCCTAATCCTTGTGGCTCAGCTATAAGTTGTCCTTTTTTAACTTCGCTTCCAACCTCAACTATAGGTTTACATGGCGCACCTACATGCTGTCTTAATTCTATTTTAAGCATCATAGATTTCACCCCCTGACTAATTTTATTTTACACTATTCTATTATTAGCAATTACCGTGCCAATTATTTTATTTTAATTATTTTTTTAAAATTTTTGTCGTATTTGTTTATAAAATATCATTTTTCGACACGTTTTTTGTATTTCTCTTCAATATCTACATATATTTTATACCAAATTTCATCAAATTACAACGACAAATTACGTTTTCCCGAGAATAAACGTCATATTTCCGACACTTTTAAGGTTTCATTTTAATTTTTTTATAGTTATTTTTATCACATCCCCCTAACTTCCCTATTTCAAATTGAAAACGTTATAAATGTCAGTTTTTCGTCTAATGTCTATTTTTCGTCACTTCTATGTCGTACTGTTCAATCTTATAATAAAGAGTTGTTCTTGGTATATTAAGTATTTTAGCTGCTTTTGCTTTATTTCCATTAGTCATGCTTAGTGCAACCTTTATAGTTTTTACCTCTAATTTGCTTATAGCTTTATTAAGGTCTAATGGATATTCTTCATCTACGCTTATATGTTGACTAGATTCAACTATATAAACAGGTATATCATCTTTATCTATTATATCTCCAGTAGATAACACTACTATATTTTCTATTGTGTTTTTTAATTCTCTTATATTACCTTTCCACGTGTATCTTTGTAATATATCCATAGCTTCTTTACTTATTTTTAGTGGTTCTCTATTGTTTTCTTCACATATCTCTTTTATAAATTTATTAACTAAAAGTAATATATCTTCTTTTCTTTCTCTTAATGGTGGTAAATCTATTTCTACTACATTTAATCTATAATATAAATCTTCTCTAAACTTACCTTCTTCAACTAAATTTTGTAAATTTTTATTAGTTGCAGATATAATTCTAGCGTCTATTTTTATAGTTTTTTCTCCACCTATTCTTCTTACTTCTTTTTCTTGCAATACTCTTAATAGTTTCGCCTGCATGCTTAATGGTAAATCTGCTATCTCATCTAAAAATACAGTACCTTGCTTTGCTAATTCAAATATACCCATTTTACCTTTTTTATTTGCACCGGTAAACGACCCTGCTTCATATCCAAAAAATTCACTCTCAAATAATTCTGATGGTATGGCACTGCAGTTTACAGGTATAAAAGGCCCTTTTCTTTCACTATAATCATGTATAGCACGTGCAAAAACTTCTTTACCTGTTCCACTTTCTCCAAATATAAATATACTACTATTTGTATTCGAAACCCTTTTAGCCACTTCCTTAGCTCTTTCTAATTTATAACTTCTACCTAATATATTGTCAAAACTTCCTTTTGATAAGTTTTTTACTTCATCCTCTAAGTATTTTAATCTATCATTTGCCTTATCAAGCTTTCTTGAGAGCTTTTGTGCCTCTGTTATGTCTACTTCTGTACATACAACTCCTACAAATTCCGAATTTATAAATATAGGGTTTGCATCAACTACTCCATAAACATCATTTTCATTATCATTATTTTTATATATTCCACTTTCTCTTGTTTTAGTTCTTAAAACTCTAGCTGATATAGTTCCACTAAGATATTTCTCCATGGATTTTCCAACAATCTCTTCTGACTTTATTCCATATCTATTTTCCATAAATTTATTCCAAAGAACAACTTTTCCATCTGTATTTATAGCACATATTCCTTCTTTTATTTCACCTATTATATGCTTAACAGTTATTCCGTAATCTTCTAACTCCATATATAAGAAATCTCTTATATGTTTTTGATTTACGACACCTATTAACTTTTCATTTTCTAGTACTGGTAGTACCCCTATGTTATTTCTCATCATTATGTTTCTGCATTCATCTAACTTTGCATCTTTATTTATACTTATTAGATTTTTACTCATTGCATTTTTAACTAACTCATTTTTATAATCTTTACGTTTTAATGATAGATTGCATATATCCGTTAATGATACGATTCCTTTTATGCCGCCGTTTCCATTATCAACCATAACTTCTCTTTCATTTTTACTTACAATCAAATCGATAGCTTGTCCTAGTGTGATGTTTTCATCAACTAAGACAAAACTCTTTCCCATAACATCTTTTACTATTTTAGTTTCTGGTACAGAAAACATTATAACCTCCTGAGAATGAAAATTTTTATAAGTACTATTATACTATATACCTTCTACATAAAATACTTTCTATTTAAATACCTTTTAGAAAATACATAATTAGAAAAAAGTTATAGGCTTTTGCCTATAACTTTTTTCTAATTACTTTTTAATTTTTGAATTCCATTTGAATCAACTTCATAACCTTCATTATACATTAACTTTGATAATGGAACTATTTCATATTTTTCTTTTAACTTTGATATTGTTTTTTCTAAGTATTGTTCACTATTTTTTATATCTCCATGAAATAAAACTATAGATCCTGGTTTAACTCCCTTTAAAACTTTCTCTGTGACAAAATTAGGCCCTATTTCCTTCCAGTCAAACGAATCTATATCCCAATTAACTACAGTGTATCCTAAATCTTCACAAACCTTTAAACTCTTATTATCAAATTCTCCAAAAGGAGGTCTATACATAGTTGTCTTTTCTCCTGTTATAGATTCTATTTTGGATGATGTTGTATTCAATTCATTTTTTAAATCAGATTCACTTATTTCTTTCATATTAGCATGGGAATTTGAATGGTTTCCTATATCGTGCCCACGCTCACTAATTTCTTTTACTATTTTTTCATTTTCATCTACCCAATTTCCAACTAGAAAAAATGATGCTTTTACATTATATTTATCTAAAGTATCCAATATAGTTTCTATATTAGATGATCCAGATGCTATATCAAAAGTTAAAGATATTTTTCTATCATCAGTTTCCACTTTACTTATTGGCATTTTTTCATTTGACATATTTTCCCCTATGTACCTTACGCTATACACTACCCCAAATACAATTGTAAGCGTAAAAGCAAAAAACAAGAAACTAGATATCAACGATTTAATTTCAGTTATTTTCTTATTCATATCATCCCTCCAATTATAAATACTCTAGTACAAGTTTATTTTTATTTTTTTCAAAAAATTACTACTAAATTAATTTTATTAATTGGGAAAGTTAATTGTAATCTAAAAAAAGGTGGTGTATTTATGACTAATCTAAGAAGTGAGTTTGGAATTTTAAAAGGAAAAGCTGAAAACAATGAAATCAAAAGTGTTAAATTAAACAGTGCACATTTTTTAAGAGAAGCTCATGGAATTCAAGAAGGAATTAGAAAAGATAAAAAGATAAAAATAAATAGAAAATTTAAATAAAAAAAAATTTTAAAAATGTGAATATAATTTTGGGCATTGGTTAAATTAATACCAACAACAAGATTTTAGAAAAAACTTGTTGAGACATCTTATAACTTTAAGGAGGAAATTTACTATGTCAACTAAAAAAGCCGTTCCAGAAGCTAAAGCAGCATTAAATCAAATGAAGCTAGAAATAGCTAATGAGTTAGGTTTATCTAACTATGAATCAGTAGATAAAGGAAACTTAACTGCTAGACAAAATGGATATGTAGGTGGATACATGACTAAAAAGCTAGTAGAAATGGCAGAAAGACAAATGTCTGGAAAATAAGTAGTAAATTAGACACCTAGGATTCATAAGAAGGCTACCTGACAAGGTAGCCTTTTTACATAGATAAATAAAATTTTTATATAAGTGCATATATTTAAATATTAAATTCTACTTTTATTTTTATATGTTTTAGTTTAATATAGTAGTTATATAGAAACATTATACGGAGGATGATATTATGTTTGAAAACTCATCTGAAGAATTAGCTTACCATAAGTTATTAATCTTATATGTTTTAGAAAAAGCTAAGATGGATTTAACAAATTCTCAAATAACACAAGTTATTCTTGAGACGGAAGTAATGAATTATTTCTCATTACAGCAATTTCTTTCACAACTTATGGATGCCAAATTCTTAAAAATATATGAAGATTCAAATAGAGAGTATTACACTTTAACACAAAAAGGTATTGAGACTCTAAACTACTTCTTATCTAGAATTCCTTCTCAAATTACAGAGAAGCTAGATGAGTATATAAAATTAAATAAAGAAAACTTATTAGCAGATACTCAAGTAAAGTCAAGCTTTGTCAAGCAAAGTGATAATGAATATATAGTAAATCTACGAGTTATTGAAAATCAATCAAACTTAATAGATTTAAATTTAAACGTATCTTCCGAAAAACAAGCAAAATTAATATGCGACAATTGGAAAAAGAATGCATCGTATATGTATGCTGAAATAATAGAACTACTTATTACAAACAAAAAATAGCCTACACAAAAACTATAGTGGTAGGCTCTTTTCCTACCTTAATTTCATCTATAATCTCATTTTTATCCGTTCCATAAATCTTAACACTATTATTAAAAGTATCCGTTAAAAACAAAAACTTACTATCATTTGATAGTTCTAATCCTTGAGGATTCCCATTTACCTTTATACATCCAATTTCTTTGTGTGTTTTATAGTCTAATATTTTTATAGCTTTATATCCTAAGTCTGCTATATATATATGTTCTTTTTTATAATTTACACATATTTCAACTGGAATTAAAAAATTCCCTATTGTATCTAATATATTTAAGTTTTTTTTATCTAAAATAATTATCTTACCATCTAATGTAGATGTATATATAATATCCTTATGTTTATCTATTTTTATATGCCATGCTTTATAATCTAAATCGACCTTTCGTTCAACTATTTTCTTTTCTATATCTATACATAAAATAGAATCGATACAAGGCACATATAGTTTATTATCTACTTTATCATACGCAAACCCATGAGGCATATTATCAACGCTAATAACCCCTATTGGTTCCAGATTATCCTTATCCAATACATAAATACTATTCGAATCTTCATTAGCTACAAAAAGTTCATTTTTACAAAGCGAAACCTGGCTTAAATTTCCTCCTATAGATACAGAATCTATTATTTTCTCTTTTCCAATATCTAAAACATAAAGAACTCCATCAAACGAACTTGGTATATACATTATGTTTTTATCTTTTTCTATGCAAAAATGGTGAGGATATATGTCTGGCCCTAAATTTATTTCTTTTTCCAATTTAAGAGTCTGATAATCTATTACACTTAAACTCTGTGATAAATAATTAGATGTATATAGCTTCAAAACAAAACCTCCTCGCAATAAAATGTACTATCATAGTATATTGTTTAAAATGCTCGTCTTATTACTTTTTTTACTAACTAGGAAATTATACTTATTAAAAAGTTGTTGATATTCATCTATATTATTTGATATTATTTACTTATCATGTTTTTGGAGGTATTTACAATGAAAGTATCATTTAAACCATCAGGGGTTTGTTGTAAGGAAATGGTGTTCGATATTGATGAAAATAATATAGTTACAAGTGTAGACTTCGTTGGTGGATGTCCTGGTAACTTATTAGGTCTTAAACATCTTGTAGAGGGAACTCGTGCTGATGAAGTTGCAGAGAAATTAGCTGGTATAACTTGTGGCGGAAAATCTACTTCTTGTCCTGATCAATTATCTAAAGCTTTACGTGAACAATTATCAAAATAAAAAATAGAGTTTGTAATTTAAGTATTTTAACTCAAATTACAAACTCTATTTTTATTTATTTACTATTATAGTTCTTACGTTTCCTATCATATATAAAGATCCTGCACTTATTATTACATCATCTTTATTTGATATTTCTAATGCATAGTCAACAGCTTCTTTTATATTTGGTTTGCAAGTTACTTCTATATTATATCTTTCTATTTTCTCTTTAAGTTTATTAGCATCTATAGCTCTTGGATTATCAGGAGTAGTAGTTATAACCTTATTGAATTTCGGTATTAATAAATCTAGTACAGAATCTATATCCTTGTCTTCAAGCATTCCTATAACTAGAATTTTGTTTTTATTTTCAAAATATTTATCAATAGAATTTGCAAGTGATTTAGCACCTTCTTCATTATGTGCTCCATCTATTATAAACATTGGATTTTCACTTATTTTTTCTATTCTTCCTGGCCACTTAGTTTCTAATAGACCTTTTCTAATATTTTCTTCAGATATATTTGTAATTTTAATATCATTTAAGTACTCAATAACATTTAAAGCTACAATAGAATTTTTTATCTGATGATCTCCTATTAATTTAATTTCTAAATCTCTTAATTCTTTTCCATTTATATTACAATTATATATTTGCGAGTTAATATTTGATGATTTTATTTCTATATTTTTAAAATCACATTCTATGTATTTAGATTTCTTTTCAGCACATATATTTTTTATAACTTCACTTGCTTCTTCTTGCTGTGGATACACTATAGTAGGGCAATCTTCTTTTATAATTCCGCCTTTTTCAAAAGCTATTTTTGCTAATGTATCTCCAAGTATACCTGTATGATCTAAACTTATTGAAGTTATTGCACTTACTACAGGTTTATCTATAACATTAGTTGCATCGTATCTACCTCCAAGACCAACTTCTAGAGCAACAAAGTCAACTTTTTCTTGGTTGTAATAGTAAAATGCCATAGCTGTAACTATTTCAAATTCAGTAGGATAAGAATATCCTTCACTAACCATTATTTCTATTTTTTCTTTTATTAAAGATACTATTTTTCCAACTTCTTCTTCACGTATATTTTCTCCATTTACTCTTATTCTTTCTGTAAATGTCTCTAAAAATGGAGAAGTATATAATCCTACTTTATATCCACTTTCTTTTAAAATAGATGATATGAAAGAACATGTTGATCCTTTACCATTAGTACCTGCAACGTGTATTATTTTCAAATTATTTTGCGGGTCTCCTAATAGTTCTAATAATTTTTTTATATTATCTAATCCTAGTCTCATACCAAACTTATGACTTTCGTGTATAAACTGTAAAGCCTCATTATAATTCATATTGTTCCTCCATTGTATAATTAAGTGTAAATTATTTCTAGTGTTATTTAATTTCGGCAAAATACTCAATTAATCCTCTTGTTAATAACTTAAAAATTCTATGCAAATTTCTTGCCTGAAAATTTTCAAAAATAAAATTGCCAACTTATATTTTAACTTATATTTAGGTAAGTTATCTATATACTCTTTCATATTTCCATACATAAATTTAAAAGAGTCCATGTACAAGTTTTAGCGACATTTCAAAGCATCTTTATCGCTTTGTGAATCAAAACTTATACATGGACTCTACTATTATATATATTGGTTTAATTATTTATATATTTTTCAAATACTTCAGTGAAATCTTTATTGCTATAATTTAATCTTAGCGATTCCATCCAATCTAAGTTAAAGTTAGTTAACTCTTTTACAACATTTACTGCATTTCCATCTAACTTACATCTTGAAATTGCATTGTTTGCCATATCAAGCCCTTTTGTTCCATCTTGTATAGCAACTTGATTTTTACCTTGTTGTATTCCAACTTCAACTAAAGCTTTATATAAATCTTTTAATTGCTCTAATTGTTTTTTATCTACATCTATACTAAATGCTTCTTCTCCAAAACTAAATTTTATCTCTATATCTAAATCTACAGTTCCCGCAGTTTCTAGCGTTACTGAATGTACTCTTTCATAATAAAATTCATGTCTTTTAACAGTTCTTTTTTTACTAATTGCATTAGCTCCGTCTACATGTAAAAGGCCTCTATTTGTAAACACATACTCATCCGATTTTGATTTTATAACAAAGAATATTTTTTCTCCATCTTCATGCATTATATAATCATCACCATCTACTTTATCAAAATCTCTTGGCGATATTATTTTACCTATATCAGATAAACCTAAAGTATCAGCTGCCATTCTTCCAAATAAATTTCCTGCCATAAATACCCCTCCTTAAATTTTATTATTTACTATTATACCCTATAATCCATATTCTTCACATAACTCTTTACCTTTATCCTTATCTTCCCATCATAAAGAGACCATGTTTAAGTTTTAGCAATATTTCAAAGCATCTTTTCAGCTTTGTGGAGCAAAACTCATCCTTACCTTCCTCTCCACAAAATAGATATCTAAATTAAGTATAAGCATAGTAAAGAGACCCTGTATAAGTTTTAGCGACATTTCAAAGCAATCTCTACAGCTTTGTGGAGCAAAATTTATATAGGGTCTCTACATCTATACTATTATATATCTATTTTTACTACTTCATTTTAGCTTCTATATTTTCGATTCTTTCAATAACTGATTTCATCATTTCTTCAAACTTTTCTTTTTTAGCTTTTTCTTCATTAACTAAGCTTTCTGGAGCTTTAGCTAAGAATCCTTGATTAGAAAGTTTTCCGTTTACTCTCTTTATTTCACCTTCTAATTTAGCTTTTTCTTTATTTAATCTATCTAGTTCTTTAGTGAAGTCAACTAATTCATCAAGAGGTATAAATATTTTTACACCATCTATAACAACACTTACAGCGTCTTCTGGTATATTAGTTTCATCTTCAACTATTTCAACTGTAGATGCAGATGCTAATGTTACAAAGTAATCAAGTCCAGCTTCCATAGCTTCTTTCTTATCAGCTGTCGGAACTATTATCACTTTAGCTTTCTTTGATGGTGGTACGTTCATTTCAGCTCTTACGTTTCTTATGTTTCTTATACCATCCATTGTTAAGTTCATCATTTCTTCTTCTTTAGCCATATTGTCAGCTTCATCATAATGAGGGAACTGAGCTACAACTATACTTCCTTCTACAGTTGGAAGGTGAGTATATATTTCTTCAGTTATAAATGGCATGTATGGGTGAAGAAGTTTTAATATTTTTTCTAATACATATGTTAATGTATATAGTGCTGTTTGCTTAGCTTCTTTATCATCTGAGTATAATCTTGGCTTAACTATTTCTATATACCAGTCACAGTACTCTGACCAAGCAAAGTCATATATCTTTTGAGCTGCTATTCCTAAGTCAAACTTATCCATGTTATCAGTAACTTCTTTAACAACATTATTAGCTCTTGATATTATCCATTTATCAGCTAAAGTCATATTTTTTTCTACTGATTCTCTGGTAACACCATTCATTATTTCTTCATCTATGTTCATAAATACGAATCTAGATGCATTCCATAACTTATTAGCAAAGTTTCTAGATGATTCAACTCTTTCCATATAGAATCTCATATCATTTCCTGGAGAGTTTCCTGTAGCTAACATGAATCTTAAAGCATCAGCTCCATATTGATCTATTACTTCTAATGGATCTATTCCGTTTCCTAGAGATTTACTCATTTTTCTACCTTCTGAGTCTCTTACAAGTCCATGTATTAATACATGTTCAAATGGAGTTTCTCCCATACAGAACATTCCTGCAAATGCCATTCTTACAACCCAGAAGAATATTATATCGTATCCAGTTACAAGTACACTTGTTGGGTAGTAGTAGTTTAACTCTTCTGTTTTATTAGGCCATCCTAATGTTGAGAAAGGCCATAATGCAGATGAGAACCATGTATCTAATACATCTTCATCTTGCTTAAAGTGAGTATGTCCACATTTACATTGTTTTGGCATTTCTTTAGCAACTACTACCTCACCACATTCTTGACAGTAGTATGCTGGTATTTGATGTCCCCACCATAACTGTCTTGATATACACCAGTCTCTTATATTTTCTAACCATTGTAGGTAAGTTTTATCAAATTTATCTGGAACAAATTCTAAATCTTGTTTCTTTAATATGTCTATAGCAGGTTTTGCTAATTCATCCATTTTAACGAACCATTGATCTGATAATCTTGGCTCAACTACAGTTTTACATCTGTAACAAGATCCTACATTGTGATTATGATCTTTTATAGCTATTAAGTATCCAGCTTCTTCTAAATCAGCTATAAGTTGCTTTCTACACTCATATCTGTCCATACCTTCGTACTTACCAGCTAATTTATTCATAGTTCCATCTTCGTTCATTACGTTTATTTTTTCAAGGTCATGTCTTTGACCTACTTCAAAGTCATTAGGGTCATGAGCTGGAGTCATTTTAACTGCACCTGTTCCAAACTCTAAATCAACGTAATCATCTGCAACTATAATAAGTTCTCTTCCTACTAAAGGTAATATAGCATGTTTTCCTACTAAATGAGTATATCTTTCATCTTCAGGATTTATAGCTATACCAGTATCTCCTAACATTGTTTCTGGTCTAGTTGTAGCTATTTCTAAAAATTCTTCACTACCTGCTATTGGGTATTTTATATGATAGAACTTTCCATCATGCTCTTCATGTTCAACCTCAGCATCAGATAATGTAGTTTTACAATCAGGACACCAGTTTATTATTCTGTTTCCTTTGTAAATTTGACCTTTTTCATATAACTTTACAAAGAATTCTGTAACTGCTTCATTACAACCTTGGTCCATTGTAAATCTTTCTCTTTCCCAGTCACATGAATCTCCTAACTGTTTCATTTGGTCTACTATCTTTCTACCAAATTCATTTCTCCAGTCCATAGCTCTTTTTAGGAACTCTTCTCTTCCTATTTCGTACTTAGTTTTTCCTTCTTGTTCTTTTATTCTTTCAACAACTTTAACTTCTGTTGCTATAGAAGCATGGTCTGTTCCTGGTTGCCATAAAGCTTCATAACCGTCCATTCTCTTCCATCTTATAAGTATATCTTGTAATGTATGGTCAAGAGCATGCCCCATGTGTAATTGCCCCGTTATGTTTGGTGGGGGAAGCATTATAGTAAATGGCTTTTTATTTGGGTTTGGCTTAGATTTGAATAAACCTTCTTCTACCCACTTCGAATATAATCTTGATTCAAAGTCTTTTGGATTATACGTTTTTGGTAAGTTTGTATTTTCCATGTAAATTCCTCCTATTTTTTATTTTATATACATAAAAAAGAGCCCTTCATCCTATTTAAGGACGAAAAGCTCGCGTTACCACCTTAATTTTATGTAAAGCTTTTAATCAAACTCTACATAACACTTAATAAATTTAACGATTCTCACCGTCTAAGCTTACTATTATTTTCAGCTTAGAAACTCCAAAGCTACCTTCTGCAATTCATTTCTTGGAAAGTCTTTCAGCCGGTGAACTTTCCTCTCTGTAAGTTGAGTTTGCATACTCCTCTTTTTCTCAGTTTTTAAATATTCTGTTTATCTTTTAATTATATATAATCATCATTATTATTGTCAATATTTATAAATATTATATTCAGTCACGTAAATTTTGTTCCCAAAAATTTTTAGGCATATCACTTTCTTCTATTGGCATTATTGTATATCCTTTTTCTTTTAATTGATTTATTATACCTTGAAGAGCTTTAACACTTTGTTCCTTTTCATGCATTAAAAGTACAACTTCACTATGTTGATTGGAATATTTATTTACATTATTTACTATAGTTTGTGGAGTCCCCTTCCAATCTTCTGTATCCAAATTCCAATCCCAGATTTTAAATCCATCATCAACTAATGCATTGTATGATTCTTCTGGAGCATAAGGTTTACTACCATAAGGCAATCTTATTAAGTTTGAGTTTACTTTAGTAATTTTATTTAATGTGTCTTGGCACTTATCAAATTCATTAACAGTATTTTCCGGAGTTTTATATAGTACAGATATGTCGTGACTTACACTGTGAAATCCCATAGAGTGGCCCTCTTGAGCGATTCTTTTTAATTGTTCTGGATGTTGTTTCATATTACCTTCTATCATAAAGAACGTGGCTTTAACATTATTGCTATCTAAAATAGATAGTATTCCATCTGTATATTTAGATGGTCCATCATCAATTGTTATATAAGCAACTTTCTCAGGTTTTGGCTTTGGTCCTCTATTATTTACACTACTTGCTTTCATCATGAGGTCAGTTAATGTCATCGTATCACTTTCTAGCAATTTTATATCTATATTATTTTGTTCACTTGATGTAGCAATTATTTTATCAAATGTAACAAATAATAAAAACAAAAGTAATACAACTGTAGATACACTTAAAAAAATAGGTTTTATTTTTCTTTTCATCCCCACTTCCCCTTTGTTTTTTATATTTTAATAAATACTATTAGTTATTATTGACAATTATTTCAATCAATATAGCTAAATTTTATAATTAAACACTGTACTTTAATAGATATGTTTGTACTCAATAAAATATTAGCACAAAAAAAATAAAACTACATTCCTGTAGTTTTATCCTATTTCAATCATATCGCCTCTTAATGCATATATAATCTTTTCACATATATTGGTAATATGGTCTCCAATTCTTTCTAAATACCTAGCAACAAACAGCATCGTCACTCCTTGATCTATGTTTACTTCTTTTTCATGCATAACCTTAAGTGTATGTTCATGTATAACATCATACAACTTATCTACTAAGTCATCTTTTAAAGCTGTATTGTATGCAAGTTCTTCATCTCTTAGTTCTAAAGCTTTCTTTGCATCTTTTATCATGTCAATGCATATATCTTTCATTTTAGGTATGTCTATTAATTCTTTTATATATTCTTCTTTTCCTATCTTTACAACTTCAACTGATATATTTACAGAATAATCGCCTATACGCTCTAACTCTAAGCACATACTTTCTAATGCATATATAAATCTTAAATCTTTTGCCATAGGTTGTTTTAATGCCATAAGCTCAATACTTCTATCCCTTATATAGTCTCTTAAAGTGTCTATTTCATCATCTTTTTCTGAAATTCCTTTTGCTTTTTCAATATCTTTTGTTATCATGCTGTTTACTGATTCTTCTAGAATTTCTTGACTTTTATCAAACATTTTTAGTGTATAGTTTATAAGGGTATTTATATTTAACTCTAAGTTATTGTTGACCATTTTAAAACTCCTTTTTATTGATTATTTTATATTTATTTTATCCAAATCTTCCTGTTATATAATCTTCTGTACGTTTATCCCTTGGACTAGTAAATATAGTTTTTGTTTCGTCAAATTCTACAACTTCTCCTGATAGGAAAAATGCAGTTTCATCCGATACACGAGCTGCTTGTTGCATATTATGAGTTACTATTACTATAGTATATTTATCTTTTAACTCATCTATTAATTCTTCTACTTTAGATGTTGATATCGGATCTAGCGCTGAAGTTGGCTCATCCATTAATATTACTTCTGGCTTCATAGCTATTGTTCTAGCTATACAAATACGTTGTTGCTGTCCTCCTGATAATCCTAAAGCTGATTTATTTAATCTGTCTTTAACCTCTTCCCAAATAGCAGCTCCTCTTAAACTTTCTTCAACAATTTTATCTAATGTAGCTTTATCTTTTATTCCATGTATTCTAGGTCCGTAAGCAACATTATCATATATGCTCATCGGGAATGGATTTGGTTTTTGGAATACCATTCCTACTTTTGTACGTAGTTTTATAACATCATCAGATTTATATATATCTTCTCCGTCTACAGATATTTCCCCTTTTATTTTAACATTTTCAATTAAATCGTTCATTCTATTTAAAGTTCTTAAAAAAGTTGATTTTCCACATCCTGAAGGTCCTATTAATGCAGTTACTTTATTTTCTTTTATCTGCATGTCTATTCCTTTTAATGCTTTGTTATCTCCATAGAAAAGTTCTAAGTTTTTTACATTTATTTTTATATTATTCATCTTAATAGCTCTCCTTACTAAGCTTTTTAACTATAAATTTAGCTAAAGTATTTAAACATAATACTATAATTATTAAAACTACACCTACACTAGCTGCTTGTTGTATATTTCCAGTTTCTTTAGCAACTAAGTAAGATTGAACTGTAAGTGTTCTAGCACTATCAAATATGCTAGTTGGCATTTGTGCTACTGTTCCAGCTGTTAATAATATAGCTGCTGACTCACCAACCACACGACCTATCGATAGTATTATTCCTGATAAAATCCCTGGTAATGCACTTGGTACTATTACTTTGTATAGAGTTTGGAATTTTGTAGCTCCCATAGCTAAAGATGCTTCTCTATATCCTTGTGGAACTGTCTTTAATGCTTCTTCTGTTGTACGTATTATTACAGGTAAAATTATTATAGCTACTGTTAATGATCCTGCAATAATTGAATATCCCATTTGAAGTGTTATAACAAAGAATATACCTCCAAATAATCCATAAACTATAGATGGTATACCTGCTAAACTCTCTGTTGCGAATCTTACAATATTAACTATTGGTCCTTTTTTAGCATATTCTTGTAGATATACTGCCGCTAAAACACCTATTGGTGTAGCAACTATTAATGATAAAAATACTGTATATAAAGTTGTGACGATCATTGGTAGTATTCCACCATCACCACTTGCTGAATAATCACTAATTAAAAAGTTTAGGTTTATTCCCCCAATACCTTTTATAAATATAAATCTAACTATTACTAACAACATTCCTATTGTAAATATAGCTGATAGCCAAACTGCCGCCTTTAAAAAATTTTCTCTTAATTTTCTCATATTAATTGCCTGCCTTATTAGAAAGTTTACTTAATACTAGGTTAAGTACTAATATAAATATAAATAGTACAACTCCTGTCGCAAATAACATCTCTTGATGTGTTCCAAATGCGTATCCCATTTCTAATGCAATATTAGTTGTTAATGGTCTTACACTATCCATAAGTGAGTTAGGTAAAACTGGTGAGTTCCCTGCAACTAGTATTACTGCCATAGTCTCACCTAAAGCTCTTCCTGTTCCTAATACTACCGCCGCTAAAATACCTGATTTTGCAGCTGGTAAAACTACTTTAAATATTGTTTCAATTTTTGATGCGCCTAAAGCTAAAGACCCTTCTCTATAAGCATCTGGTACAGCTTTTATAGCAGTTTTTGAAACAGCTATTATTGTAGGTAACATCATTATAGAAAGAACTATTATTACAGCAAATAAACTTTGTCCCTTTGGTAAATTAAATACATCTTGAATATTTGGAACAATAACTGCTAATCCAAATAATCCATAAAGTACAGATGGTATTCCTGCTAATAAGTCAACTCCAGAACTTATTATGTTTGCTATTTTTTTAGGAGCTACTTCTGCAATAAATGCTGCAGTAAGAATTCCAATCGGAGCTCCTATTAAAAGTGCACCTATTGTTGATAAAATTGATGCTACTATCATAGGTAAAATTCCATATTGATCTGCACTTGGAACCCATGAAGTACCTGTTAAAAAGTCTATAAATGAGTATCCCTTTGATATAAATGGTGTAAGCCCTTTATAAAAAACAAAACCTATAATAAGTAATAAGCTAATTACTGCAATTAAAGCACTTATCATGAATACATTTTTTGCTATTTTTTCTATTGTATACTTTGTTTTGTTGTTATTTTTAGTTTTAATCAGTTGCTCATTAGCTAACATAAATACCTCCATTTTTTTATAACTCTTATGATTTCTAATTTATAATTTTAGTTTGTCAACTTTACTATGCTTTATTCTTTTTTAAGTTTTTCTCTACAATTCAATAATAAAGTTTAAATGTTAAGTTTAAATTAGAGTTATGTTAACTGAAAGTAAAGTATGTTAACTCGCCGTAAAATGATGTTTTTCAAACTAAATTCAATATTTTCAAAAAAAAAAGAGAATGTTGATTAACATTCTCTCTCTAATTCATTTACTAATTCTTTAAATACATTTAATGCATTTTCTATAGATTCTTTTTTCTCCATGTCTACTCCAGCAGCTCTTAATTGATTAAGTGGATATTCTGATCCTCCACTTTTTAAGAATTCTATATATTTCTCAACAGCTGCATCGCCTTCTTTTAAGATTTTTTCACTTAAAGCACTAGCTGCTGAAAATCCTGTTGCATATTTATATACATAGAAATTTGAATAAAAATGAGGTATTCTAGCCCATTCTAATCCAATCGGTTCATCTACTATACAAGATTTTCCATAGTATTTTTTATTTAAATCATAATATATTTCTGTAAATTCTTTAGCAGTTAACGGTTCTTTGTTTTCTACTTTTTCATGAGTTATCTTTTCAAATTCAGCAAACATAGTTTGTCTATATACTGTAGTTCTGAATTGTTCTAAATAATAATTTAAAAGATATATTCTTTCTTCTTTTGATTTTGAGTTTTCTAATAAATAATTTACAAGTAATAATTCATTTAAAGTCGATGCAACTTCTGCTACAAATATTTTATATGATGAATATAAATATTCTTGATTACTTCTTGAGTAGTAACTATGCATAGAATGTCCAAGTTCATGAATCAATGTAAACAATGAGTTTAAATCATCCTTATAGCTCATCAATATGTATGGAGATGAATCATAACTTCCCCATGAATAAGCTCCACCTTGTTTACCTTCATTTTCATAAACGTCTATCCATCTTTCATCAAAAGCTTTTTTAACAACACTTAAGTATTCTTCACCTAATGGTTTTAATGCTTTTAATATTATTTCTTGTGCTTCTTCATAAGTTACCTTCATATCAAAGTTTGATGTTATAGGTACATATAAATCATACATATGCATTTCATCTATGCCTAAATATTTTTTTCTTAAATCTACATATTTATTTAATGTATCTAAACTCTCATCAACTGCATCAATTAAGTTATTATATACATCTACACTTATATCATCTTGGAATAATGAACCTTCTATAGCTGATTTAAAGTTTCTCATTTTCGCATAGAAAATTTCACTTTTTATTCCACCGTATAAAGTTGATGCAAATGTATTTTTATATTCATCGTAAGTTGAATATACTGCATCAAACGCATCTTTTCTAACTCTTTTATCCTTACTCTTTAAGAACGCAGAGTAATTTCCATGAGTAATTTGTACA
Source organism: Paraclostridium sp. MRS3W1 (assembly GCF_032465715.1). Classification (NCBI taxonomy): domain Bacteria; kingdom Bacillati; phylum Bacillota; class Clostridia; order Peptostreptococcales; family Peptostreptococcaceae; genus Paraclostridium; species Paraclostridium sp. MRS3W1. The sequence goes on from NZ_JAWDJM010000153.1 coordinate 51,921, forward strand.
GTTTCTCCCTTTTCATCTTTTATTTCAGGGAATTTTAAATCTGCAAAAGAAAACATTTCATATACATTTTCAGCTATTCCACTTAAATCTGAAGCTGCTGCTAGTATTTCTTCTTCTTTTTCTGTAAGTGTATGAGGTTTATCTCTTAGTATTTCATCTAAATGTTTTTTGTAAAAGCTTAATTTTTCATCACTTAAATACTCTTGTAATTTTGATTCATCCATTGCTATTATCTCTGGAACCATATATGACGTTGCCATTGATAATTCTGTAGATAACATTTCAGTCTTAGTAGCTTTAGCTTGATTCTCATTTTTTCTAGTATCTTCATGTTGTTTCATATGAGTATATACATATAAATTTTGAAGTATTCTAGATGCTTTTTCTGAGTCAGTTAATACCTTATAAAGGTTTTCTTTGCTATCAGCAAGTTTTCCTTTATAAGTTTTAAGTTCACCTATAATTTCATCTACTTTTTTTATATCTTGGTCTATAGCTTCTTCACTTTTATACATAGTATCTATATCCCATTTAAACTTTTCTTCTATAGAAGCTCTATCTAATCCCATAATTTCACTCCTTTGTTTATAATATTTTACAGAACAGCTATTAATATTGCTCCTTCTGATGTGTAAGTTCCCATAACAGGACCTATACTTGATATTATTATGTCCTTATGTTCATAATTTTCTTCTATATGTTTAGCTATTTTTTCAGCTTTTTCTTTACAGTTTGAATGTCCTATAACTAAAGTTTTATTTTTTATATCATGAACATTGTTTTTTACCTTTTCAAATAGCTTTTTCATACTATTACCTTCGCCTCTTGCTTTATCTATAGGTTTAACTAATCCTTCTGATATTTCTATTATAACTTTAAAGTTAAGCGCATTTATTAATTTTCCAGCAATAGGATTCACTCTTCCACCTTTTATAGCGTTTTCAAGCGTATCTAACGCACCATAAAAAGCTATGTCTCCTTTTATATCTTCTAAGTATTCAACTACTTCTTTTAAACATTTTCCTTCTTCTATTAATTTGTTAGCTTTATAAACCATTAATCCAACTCCTATAGATCCACTTAATGAATCTACAACAGCTATTCTTTTTTCACTTTCAGGATTATGTTCTAAATATATATTTTTAGCTAATACAGCACTACTATAAGTACTAGATAATTTAGAAGTAAGTGTAATAATTAATATTTCCTCTTCTTCACAGTCAAACATTTCTATGAATCTCTCAGGTGATGGACTTGATGTCTTCGGTAATTCTTTGCACCCCTTCATTTTCTCATAAAACGTTTCTTCGGTAATTTCTTCTCCGCCTATATAGTTTTCCTCTCCAAATGCTATATTTATTCCTACAACTTTTACTCCCATTTCATCTAATAGTTCTTTAGGGAAATCAGTTGACCCTTCAATTATTACTCTTATGTTTGTCTTCAATTCATACACCTCGATTTTAATTATAGCTATATCTTATTTTATATATTTTAATGTAAATAATCTACACTTATTATATTTTTTAGGTCATTTAATTCTAATATTATCTTTTCTACCATAATTCGTCTATCATAAACAATGAAAAAGTTTATTATATAATCATTTTCTCCACTAACTACATCAATATTACTAACATTTATTTGAGATTTTTCAAGTTTGTTGTATATAGTAGATATAGTGTTTACATTATCTACCTT
>NZ_JAWDJM010000154.1:0-9414 GCF_032465715.1 Paraclostridium sp. MRS3W1
TGAGAAGATGCTTTAAATGACCACTTCGCTGCAAACTAAATATCAACCACTTTTTTGATGTGTAAAATATAAAAGAATTACGTTTATACGATATTATATAAAGGATAAGAAAAGAAGCTTTGAATGACCGCTGCGTTGCAAAATAAATCTTAACCACTTTTTTGATGTGTAAAATAAAGAAGAATTACGCTTATACGATGTGAGATTAAATTTAATTTAAATGTACAAAGTGTAATAATTTAAATACAGCTTGAATATTCTTTATTAAAAGATACTAAAAAGGGGTAGATAAAAATGAAGTTTAGTATAGAAGTTAATAGAGGGAGTATTCTAGATTTAATAAATTTAGCTGAAGAAAATAATTTAAAGATTAATTCAATTTCTCAAGGACCAATAAATGATGAGATGATGAATATAAAAATTGATTTAGCTGATAGTAGTAAGGTACAGGATCTTGATAGTTTTGTAAAAAAAATATTAGATTGTCATTCGATGAACTCATGTGAAAGAATTTAAAGCTATGAATTTTCATAGCTTTTTTTATTTTATATAAATATATACATTATAAAAATTGCATTTAATTGAAAAAATATTGTAAAATAATTAGAGATATATAAATCAAAGAGGAAAAATATTAATATATATTTAAAATAAAGACAGCAAGTTAGGAGAGTGAGTTGATGATTAGTGGAAGTACAACGCAGGTATCTCAAAAAACCATAGAAACTTTTTTTCATGCAGTTAAAAATAGTGGACCTAAATTAATATATGCAATTATATTTCTTATTGTAGGATTATATGCTTGTAAATGGTTAAAAAGATATAGCAAAAACATTATACTTAAATATAATGTCGAAAGAGGAGTAGCTAATTTTGCATCATATGCTATTTATGGATCTAGTGTTCTTATGGTAATTATGACATGCTTAGATATAATTAATTTCCCGGTACAATCTTTTATGACAGTTATGGTATCGTTGATAGGAGTTATTGGTTTATCATTAGGTTTAGCATTTAAAGAAATACTATCAAATTTAGGTGCAGGTATGATAATTTTATTTTTCCAACCATTTAAAACAGGAGATTACATAGGTGGATCTGGAGTTGAAGGAACTGTTGCTGATATACAGATTTTTAGTACAATACTAAAAACTCCTGATAATAAAGCCATCATAGTACCAAACTTTAAGTTAACTAGTGATAATATAATTAATTACACACACCAGGAAAAAAGAAGAATAGATTTTTCATTTAGTGTATCTTACGATACAAATATAAAAGTTGTAAAAGATGTATTAGCAAAAATTTTTAAAGAAGATAACAGAATATTAAGAGATCCAGAACCTATAATTGGACTAAATACATTAGGTGAAAATGCTATGCAGATAGTAGCAAGACCATGGGTAAAGACTGATGATTACTGGAGTGTATACTTTGATGTAATGGAGAAGGTTAAATCTAAATTTGATGAGAATAATATTGAAATACCTTTCCCTTCAAGAGTTATATATTATAAAAATTGTGAGGAAGATATAAAAAAATAATAAAAATAATAAAACTTTTTTGAATATTAGTATTGAAAGTTGATAATATATATAATATAATGATTTACAAATAGAACAAAGAATATGGCGAAGACGGAAAATAGTAAAAAGCAAGTTTGTATTCAGAGAGTGAGTGGTTGGTGAGAACTCATTACAATGGTTTTTGAATCCATTCCTGAGCTACTAATCGGAAAATAATAGTAAGATTAGTCGTATACCTACGTTACAGGATTGAGAGGTTTATATTTTATAAATATAAACAACTAGGGTGGCAACGCGGATAACAGACTTTCGTCCCTTTTTAAGGGGTACGAGGGTCTTTTTTTATACAAAAAATCAAAAAATTGAAATAAAATCACTATTACATCATTAGGGGTAACGTTATTTTATTTTAAAATATAAAAATATTCTATAGGAGGAAGACAAATGTTAGATATAAAAAGAATAAGAGAAAATTTAGATGAAATAAAAAAAGCAATGGAAATAAGAGGCGAAAAAGAATTCGACCTTGATATAGTTGTAGAATTAGATAATAAGAGAAGAGAATTACTTCAAGAAGTTGAAGTTATGAAAAATGAATTAAATGTAGAATCAAAGAAAATACCTCAATTAATAAAAGAAGGTGTAGATGTTACAGAAGCAAAAGCTAAGTTAAAGCAATTATCTGAGAAGATAAAAGGATTTGATGAGAAAGTTAAAGAAGTAGAAGAAAAAATGGAATATAACTTAATGAGAATTCCTAATGTTCCTCACCCAGATGTTCCACAAGGAACAACAGATGAAGATAATGTACAAATTAGAACTTGGGGAGATCCTACTAAGTTTGACTTTGAAAACAAAGCTCACTGGGATATAGGAACAGGATTAGGTATATTAGATTTTGAAACTGCAGGTAAAATAACAGGATCAAGATTTACTTTATACAGAGGTTTAGGAGCTAGACTTGAGAGATCATTAATAAACTTCTTCTTAAATACTCATACTGAAAAGCATGGATACACAGAAGTATTACCTCCATTTATGGCAAATAGAGCTAGTTTTATAGGAACAGGTCAACTTCCTAAATTCGAAGAAGATATGTTCAAATTAGAAGGTCTTGATTACTTCTTAATACCAACTGCAGAGGTTCCTGTAACAAATATACACAGAGATGAAATATTATCAGCAGATGAGTTACCAGTAAAATATTGTGCATATACTCCATGTTTCAGATCTGAAGCAGGATCAGCAGGAAGAGATACAAGAGGATTAGTAAGACAACATCAATTCAATAAAGTTGAATTAGTTAAGTTTGTTAAGCCAGAAGAATCTTATGAAGAATTAGAAAAATTAACAAATGATGCTGAAACTATGTTACAAATGTTAGGATTACCATATAGAGTTGTAAGAATATGTACAGGAGACTTAGGATTTACAGCTGCATTTAAATACGATTTAGAAGTATGGATGCCAAGCTACAACAGATATGTTGAAATTTCTTCTTGTTCAAACTTTGAAGATTTCCAAGCTAGAAGAGCTGGAATAAGATTCAAGAGAGATAAGAAAGCAAAAGCTGAATATGTTCATACATTAAATGGATCAGGATTAGCAGTAGGAAGATGTTTAGCTGCTATATTAGAAAACTATCAACAAGCTGATGGGTCTGTAGTAGTTCCTGAAGCATTAAGACCATACATGGGTGTTGATGTTATAAAGAAAGATGAATTATAAGATTTAAAAATCTTACTTATCTAAATAGGGAGCTTACATATTAAGCTTCCTATTTATTTTAAAAATTCATAATCAAAAATCACTTTAGATTTAACAAAAAATGTATTAAAAAATAACATTAAATTTGTAGAATTATATTAGAATATGGGTTAAAATTTAAGTTGAATTATAAATTTAATTATGGTAATATTAAAGATGTTATAGGTTTTAGGAGGAAGCATGGACAAATCGTTTTATATGAGTGAAGCAATTAAAGAAGCATATAAAGCTTATGGAAAAGGCGAGACACCCATAGGTGCAGTCATAGTGAGGAATGGTGAAATTATAGCTAGAGCGCATAATCTAACTGAAACATTAAATGATCCTACAGCCCATGCTGAAATATTAGCAATAAGAAAGGCTTCAGATTACTTAGGTGGATGGAGACTTATAAATTGCGACTTGTATGTTACTATGGAACCATGTATAATGTGTAGTGGAGCTATAGTTCAATCAAGGATAAAAAAACTTATAATAGGAACTAAGCATATAAAAAACTTAAATATAGAAAAGCAACATGAATTCAAAGTTGACTACTTTAATACTTGCAATATAGATGTAACATTTGATATATTAAAAGAAGAATGTTCAGATGTATTACAAAAGTTTTTTAAAGAGTTAAGAAAGCGACAGTAAGGAGAGATGGTCGAGTTGGTCGAAGGCGCTCGCCTGGAAAGTGAGTATACGGGTAAAACCGTATCGTGGGTTCGAATCCCACTCTCTCCGCCAAAAAAATTATGGTTATAAGTTTGCTGTGCTAGACGGGAAGGTAGCGGTGTCCTGTAACCTGCAATCCGCTATAGCAGGGTTGAATTCCATCTAGAGGCTTATATATTGTAGGGCTGCCCTAAATAAGTGGTGTTGACACTTAGGTCCTGCGCAACGGAAGCTCATAAACTCCGCCAGATCCGGAAGGAAGCAACGGTAAGTGAATCCTTTCGTGTGCCGCGGGGGTGCCTAAGTCGAGCTAACTGTTTAGGTAACGCCTATGATAGTAAGTCAATAGATGGTGCACAGCTTTAATATAAAAATAAAATCCCTTGTATGAGGGATTTTTTTAATATAAAAAAATATATAATTGATTTATACTGAAATAGATAATATTTGTTTTAATTGGTATATAATAAAATATCGGGATTTTAGAATTAAGGAGAGATAAATTATGCATAAGGCGTTGTATAGAGCCTACAGGCCTCAAACATTTAAAGACGTTGTAGGACAAGAACATATAATTAGAACTTTAAAAAACCAGATCCAAAATAATAATGTAGGACATGCATATTTATTTTGTGGAACTAGAGGTACAGGGAAAACCTCAACTGCAAAGATTTTTGCAAGAGCTTTAAATTGCCAAAACTCTGTAGATGAAGAGCCTTGTAATGAATGTGAAGTTTGTAAAGATATACTAAGTGATAACATTATGGATGTTATAGAAATAGATGCAGCATCAAATAATAGTGTTGATGATATAAGAGAAATTAGAGAAAATGTAAAATATACTCCAGCAAAATGTAAATATAAGGTTTATATAATAGATGAGGTGCATATGCTATCTCAAGGTGCATTTAATGCACTTTTAAAAACACTTGAAGAGCCACCTTCATATGTAATATTTATATTAGCAACAACAGAACCTCATAAAATACCTGCTACAATTTTATCTAGATGTCAAAGATTTGATTTTAAAAGAGTTACAGTTAAAGATATGTCTACTAGAATGAAGGAAATATGCGATGATGTAAATGTAGTTGTAGATGATAGAGCTTTAAATTTAATAGCAAGAAACTCTCAAGGTGCACTTAGAGATGCACTTAGTATATTAGATCAATGTATGTCTTTTAGTGAAAATGATATAGAATACAAAGATGTTGTGGATTTACTGGGAACAGTAAATATAGAGCAACTATTTGAAATGGCAGAGTACGTTATAAAAGAGGATACAAAGAAATGTTTAGAGATATTGAATGAGTTTGTAGTATGGGGTAAAGATATAAAGAACTTGATAGATGATTTAATAGATCATTTTAGAAACTTAATGGTGTGCAAGGTATCTAGTGATTTAGATGAAATAATTTCTTTACCAGAAGAAATAGTTGAACAGTTAAAAGCACAGGCAAGTACAATAGAGGTCAATGATATTATTAGAATTCTTAATATACTATCAACAACTCAGGATGCGATTAAGGTATCTTCAAACCCTAGAGTATTGGCAGAGGTTAGTATAATGAAATTATCTCAACCAATGTTTGATGAAAGTAAAGAATCTCTTTTAAAAAGAATATCTAATTTAGAAGAGGTTATAAAAAGTGGAAAAATAAATATAAATAATAATGTTGAGATAGAAAGTAAAAAAGAAGCTAAAGGAACTTCTGAAGAAAATGAAGCTGAAGTTGAGGAAGAAGTTTTTTATGAAGAAGTCAAAAATGAAGATGTTGAGTTAATAGAGAAATCTTGGGAAAATATACTTGCTCATATAAAGAAAGATAAAAACATGCCTGTATATGCTATTTTAAGAGAGGCAAAAGAGTTTAATGTAAGTGCAAATAACTTATATATAGTATTTGATGATAGCTTTGCATTTGCAAAAAATAAATTAAGTGATGAAAAAACTAGAAATTATATAGAGAGTGTAATAAGAGAAATACTGAATAGAAGTTTCAGTATAAAAATAATTTTAAAGTCAGAGACAAAAAATATAAAATTAGAAATAGAAAAAGAACAAAAGGATAAAGGCGAAGAAATATTAAAATCTGTTTTTCCTAAAGAAATAATAGATATTAAGCAAAGTATAAATGAAAATGAAATTAAATAATAAATACGAATATGATATAATAATAGCATATTAAATAAAAAGGATAATTAAGGAGGAATTTATATATGGCTAAAAAAGGATTCCCAGGAATGATGCCTGGAAATATGAATCAATTACTAAAACAAGCTCAAAAAATGCAAACTGATATGCAAAAGATGCAAGAAGACTTAGAAACAAAAGAAATCGAAACTTCTGTTGGAGGAGGAGCTGTTACAGTTAAAGTTAACGGTAAGAAAGAAGTTGTTGATATTCAAATAAAACCTGAAGTTGTAGATCCAGATGATATAGAAATGCTTCAAGACCTAGTATTAAGTGCTGTTAATGAAGCATTAAGAAGCGTTGATGATATGCAATCTTCACAAATGAATAAATTAACTGGAGGAATGAATATTCCTGGGTTATTCTAGTAGGTGATTAGATGCAAACTTATTCAGGGCCTATTTCAAGGCTAATAGAAGAATTTTCTAAGCTTCCTGGAGTTGGAAGAAAAACTGCACAGAGATTAGCTTTTCATGTTATTAATATGAATATGAATGATGTAGAAGCTTTATCTAAGGCTATAGTAGAAGCTAAGAAAGAAATAAAATACTGTTCTATTTGCTATAATATAACAGATAAAGATCCATGTAGTATGTGTTCCAATAAAAATAGGGACAGTGGTATTATATGTGTAGTTGAAGATCCTAGAGATGTAGCAGCTATGGAAAAAACAAAAGAATTCCATGGTCAATACCATGTATTAAATGGAGTAATTTCTCCTATGGATGGTATAGGTCCAGATATGATAAGAGTTAAAGAGCTTATACAGAGATTAGGAAATCAAGAAGTAAGAGAAGTTATAATGGCAACAAATCCAACTATAGAAGGTGAAGCTACAGCTATGTATATAGCAAGGCTTTTAAAACCTATGGGAATAAAAGTTACTAGAATTGCTCATGGATTACCAGTAGGTGGAGATTTAGAGTATGCCGATGAAGTTACAATAACTAAAGCTCTAGAAGGAAGAAGAGAAATATAAAAATCGAGATTTTATTCTCGATTTTTTTTATTTTTGTATTAAATTCGATGTCGTTTTTTACGAGATTTTGATTTATAAAATTTATATTGAAAATATTGAAGTTTCAATGATGGTGTTGTATAATTTTATTAAAAATTTTAATAGGGGTGCAAAATGAAATCAGCTATGAATTTTGAAGAGTACAATGCTATGAAAGAAAAAAGAAATAAGAAACTAAAATCATCGAAAGATAAATTAAAATACACAGAAGATGATGATATGAGTGTTCTTATAAAAAAGAAAAGTAAAAAAGCCTTTAAATCAAAAGAGAGTAGTTTTAAGAATAATTATAAAAATTATCAATATGACTATGAAGAAGATTTTTATGAACCTAGGTACTAGGTTTTTATAGAATAGATAAAAAAACTGTAGATATTATATCTACAGTTTTTATTATATTATGATAATTCGGCCTCTATAAGATTAGCTATGTTTTGAGAGGAATTAAATTTTCTAATTGATTTAATATTTTTTTTAAGAAGTTCAAGTCTAGAAGGATCATCTATTATTACTTTTAATAGTACTGATAAAGTATATTTTTTAGTTGTCCTAAGTGCAGAACCACAATTACATAAGAAATCTAAATTTTCCTCTTCTTGACCAGGTATATAGTATGGAACTATCATAGGAACATCTTTCAATAGAGCCTCTGTTGTTGTAAGTCCACCTGGCTTTGTAACAAGTATATCGATCGAAGCTAAAATATCATTCATTTTATCTGTAAATCCTAAAATATGTACTGTTTTACTAGTTATATGATTTTCTAGTTTTTTTGAAAGTTTTTCTTTAAGAGATTCGTTTCTACCTGTTATAACTAAAATTTGGAAATCTCTATCTATATCGAGCATTTCTTCGAATGTTTCTTTCATATTCCCAGCCCCAAAACTGCCGCCCATAAGAAGAACTGTTAATTTTTCAGGATCAAAACCTAATTCAGATAAAACTGTCTCTCTATTTCTATGTTGTAAGAATGATTTTTCAACTGGAATTCCAAGAGGCTTAACTTTATCTCCATCAACACCTTCTGAAATAAGAAGCTCTTTAACATATTCATGCCCTACAACATAGTAATCTAACTCATGCTGTATCCATGTAGAATGAGTTGTATAATCAGTTAATACTGAAATAAGTGTAGGGAAATTTTCATTGTTAAAATGATTATTAAAATTATCGTTAAAGCTAGTGTGAAATACGGGATTGCTATTAGTGCTACATTGTTTCTTTAAAGTACTAAGTGCTATCATAGGAAAAGGATGAGTTCCTATTATTAGATCTGGTTGCTCATCTAAAAGTAATCTTCTAAAACGTTTAGCCATAAAAGTTGTTATCATATTTCCTTTAAACTCATTTTTAGAAACAAGTCCAGTTTCAGAAAATCTATAAACTTTACCATATGCATTAGGTGTGTAAATAGCAGATTTTTCATATCCTCTAGATATAATCTTATCCATAGTAGTATTTACAAGTTTTAAACTATCTATGATTTTACATTCTATGTTTTCCCCGTCAAGTGTCTTTTTTATTAGTTCTTCTTCAATAGCTCTAGCTGCTCTATTATGGCCACCACCTGTAGATGCGGACATAATTAATACTTTCTTGCTCATATTAGAACCCTCCTAAAATTAGCTTTATAAATATTTTATATTTATATAAACTTACGAATAATATTAATTATTTGAAACACAGTATTGACATATTACACTTAATATTTAATACTAATCTAATATATGTAAAACAAAAATACAAGAGTGGTATTTTTAAAAAGAAAGTAGGAGAAGTGAAAAAAGCATGAAAAAAATAGAAATCTTTAGTAGTGATAAATGCAAACAATGTATTGAATTAAAAAAGTATTTAAAAGAAAAAAATATAGATTATACTGAATATAATATATCTGGGAATGACGAAAATAGAAAAACTCTTATAAAACTTGGATATATGTCTGTGCCTGTTTTACTTATAGATGGAAATCATGTTTTAGGTTTTGATAAAACTAGAATAGACAGCTTATTAGAATTATAAAAACATATATAAATATAAAAAAATATATAATATATGAATAAAAAACATCAGCAATTGGAAAGCTTAACAAAGAAAGTTTAAATTTCTAAATAAAAAATAAAATTAAATTTAAAAAAAGTGTTGACGATGTTAAATTAAGATGGTATAGTATTACTTGTCCTTAAGAAAAGGGCAAAACAAAAATGAACTTTGAAAATTAAACAGTAGGTTAATTATAAAAATTCTTTTTTAAA
>NZ_JAWDJM010000156.1:0-17508 GCF_032465715.1 Paraclostridium sp. MRS3W1
CATTAAATTAAAGGACATTTTGCTCGTATATCTAATATATTAAATCTAGTTGATAATTTTGAAAAAGGGGGGGCTAAAATGATATTAAAGGAACTTCCAATAAAGGAATTAAGACCAAATAATTTTTATATAAATAAAGATAAATTAGAAAAAATAAGAAAAATATATAATGAAGATAAAAATCCCGTATTTCCTCCAGTACTAATTGGGGTAATTGATGGAGAATACGCACTTATAGATGGCCACTCAAGGGCTATGGCTGCCTTTGAAAACGGCAAAGAATTTATATCTGCACAAATTCATCCAATAGAAGAGGTTCCCGGACCTACAAAGCTTTATTTAACTATTCATAATAAATCTAAAGAAATGGGACTTGAATCTATAGAAAGTTTAAGTGACAGGATAATATCTAATTTTGAACATGAAATTTTATGGGTTAAGTACTGTGATAACTTACTTAAAGAATTACAATAAAAATACACTTAGTAAATTACTAAGTGTATTTTTATTGTAATTTATATTTACTTATCTAACTAAGTAGTTTATCTTTACAAGTTTAACAATTTCTCTAGCTTCTTCAGCCTGAGCTTTAGGAACTTTAAATGAAATAGGTGCATTATGAGGTATACCACTTTGGCTTATAACCGTATTTCCATCAACCCCTATTTTTATATCAACATCTAAATCAAATGTAGATGCAGATTCAAAAGATATACTTTTTACGTTTTTAGAAGGGAAAAATTTAACTTCTACTTTTTTTCCACTAACACCTTGAACATCTACTAAGTATATACCATAATTTGTTAATATTATAGAGTCTCTTATAAAAGTAAATGCTTGTATTATCTCTTCTCCATCTATTAGGTAATCTTTAATTTTATTTCCTGCTGAACTATCTATTGATCCATATCCTGCTAACTTATTAAAAAAAGCCATTAAAAAATCTCCTCCAAAATAATTTATTTTATGTAACATTATCATATTTCAATTCGTATTTCAAGTAAAGTGTATAGTATTTTAATTAAATGATTTATAATCTGTCATATAATTATAAATCCATACTCATCCTAATCATATCTATACATTCTATTCCGTTTTCTATTATTTTCTCGTTATAATGTTTTTTAAAAAAGTCTTTATCTATCCCTGTTATTCTAAATCCGCACTTTTGATAGAAAGCTAACTGATATATACTTGAGTTTCCTGTCCCAACTTCTAGTGTTTTAATATTTAAATTCTTGCTTGTACTTATAGAATGTTTTATTAAAACTTTGCCAATACCTTTTTTCTGATACGCTTCATTTACTGATATATTCATAATCTCTGCAGTTAATGGTCTAGTCTTTAATATTACATATGCACCTACAACTTCATTTCCAATAGATGCAACATATAAGTTACCTCTACTTATATAATCATTTATTGATTCTTTAGATGGATCTGCTAAATATAATAATTCATATGGTATTTCTTCATTTTCATCTACTCTTTTTATATTGATTTTGTTCATTTTCCCCTCCAAAACATACTAATTAATTAGATTTTTTATCATATATACTATAAGTTTAAAGGATTTTCGAACTTAAAGTAGAATTTTATTTATAAAAATAATTCATATAATAATTGGGATCATGTTTATTTTTTATGGTTATGGTAATTATAAATACAATTAGACTTATTTTTTAAACAATTTATAAAATTTAAAGGTGGTATTTTTATGAACAGAGATTTGAAGTTGAGACGAAATATTTGGTTTTGTTTAGGATTAATATTATTTCTAGCTACTATATGGAATATTTCATGTAACAGTAGCTTTGGATTTGTTTATTTAATTTTAACTATAATTTCTTCTATTGGAGCTCTAAGAAATCATAAAGAACTCACTGGTTATACTGATTAATTTTTAAATTCATTGAATTATATATTAAAGTTGTATATATTAAATATTTCTTTAATATATAATTCAATTTAAAATTATAAGTTATATTTTTATATAAAATATAACTTATCTATATGTCATTAAAAACTCTTTTTCAAATTCATATTTATAAATTTCCCATTCTTTTTTTATTAAGTCCATATAAACTACATCTGAAAATTCACCAAACCTACTATCGAAGTACCCATCTCTAATTATTCCTATATTTTTAAACCCAAGTTTTTTATACAATTGTTGTGCTCTTTTATTGTCAGCCATCGTTGTTAACTCTATTTTATTTAGATTTAAAAACTTAAACATAAAATCTATAAAATGATATAGAGCATCTAATCCGTGACCTTTACCTTGTTCATCTATATTACAAATCTTGATTCCTAACTCTGCTTTTTGACTTCTACTATCCCAGTTGCAATAATTGATTTCTCCTATTGGTGTTGAGTCATCTTTTTTGCAAATTATAAATCTTTTATCTGTTGGAAACATTGTTTCGTTTTCAAACTCTTTGAATAGTTTGCGTTTTATTGCTTCCTTGCTATTTAGAATTCCGAATGCATGTGTAGAGTGCTGCATCATTTCTCCATCATTCCACCATCTATATAAAAATTCTTCATCTCCCAATTCTAATGTTCTTATGAATAAATTCTTGCAAATTATCATTTATATCCCCCTAAATTATTTATTTTAAAATTTTACGCCCAAAATAATTTTATTTTATTTTTATCCTATTTATTCTCTTACTTTGATATATTTTAGATATGTATGCTTAAAATCCTTTAATAAATGTAAATTTATTAACTAAATTTCTGAAAAAAACCAATTTGCTATTAACTAACAATTGAAATATTATTTGTACTTTTTAAAAAAAGAGGGAGTTTAAACTCCCTCTTTTATCTTTATTCTTTTAAGATTTTTTTAAATATACAACCATGCAATTTCCATATTCATTGTTTTGTGTATTTATAGTTTTTTCAATAAAAAACCCAGCATCTTCTAATTCCTTTATATGATTTTCCCAATTTATAGATCTATATGAAGTAGATGCAACCATAACTTTTTTGCCTTCACTATTATTATTTCTTTCTTGGATTTCAAATGCTTTAGATGTATCAGTTTTCATCTCAACTTCTCCATTTCCCATATTTACTAAGAGTGCATGACCTCCCCTATCTAGCATATTATAAATTGATTTTAAAAATAAATTTCTATCGTTATCATCTACAAGCATGTGTAAAACTCCTACTGCATATATCCATTTATATTTTGTAATTTCACTACTTTCTAAATTTATTATTTCTTCAACTTCAAATTCAATATTTTCTAAGTTTTTATTAGCTAACTCTTTACACTTATTTATTGCAGATTCTGATGCATCAATTCCTTTTACTTTATATCCTTTAATTCCTAGGTACAAAGCATCTCTTCCTTCTCCACATCCAACCTCGCATATTTTATCTTGCTTTGCGATATTATAGTACTCAATCCATTTTAACAAATCTGGAGTTGGATTCTTAGAAAACCATAAAATCCCCTCAGAATGTGCTTTTTTATATCTTTCATCATATGCTAGATAATATTTTTTCATGTGCCCTCCTAATATCAATTTTTATAATGGCTTTATAAATATAATAATATAATTCCTTTTCACATCTTACAAATAATTCTTTTTATTTTTATTTGATATAGAATAGACAGCTAGGTTTGTTTTACATTTAAACTCTCCTTCGTATTTTATTTTACTTTTAAGTATTACCTTTTTAGATGCAATATTTTCAACATCATGCATAGCAATAATTCTCCATATCTCAGTTTCTTTAAATATAAAATTTATAGTTGAAACTAATGCTTCTGTAGAAATCCCTTTATTCCAGAATCTCTTACTTATGCATATTCCAATTTCACAACACCTTCTTTTCTGCTTTATATTAAATATATATATTTCTCCAATAACTTCTTTTGTTTCTTTTAGTTCAACTGCCCAGTGATATGACATCTCAGTTTTATAATCTTTAATCCATGTTTCAATTACTGATTTTGTATATTCCTCACTTATGTGAGGTTCCCATTGTAAAAACTTAGTTACTTCACTGTCAGATGCCCAGTTTTTAAACATATCTCTAGTATCACTTATATTGAATTTCCTTAGTATTAGTCTATCTGTAATAATATTTTTATCTTGTATAGATTCTAACACTTCGTTTTTCAACTCCCTTTTGAATTGCTTCAAAGTATATACGTTGTGAAATATAAATTTTCAATGTATATATACAATTAGATTTATGATATAAAAACCCTTTATATGTTATTTTAGTAAGTTTTCAAATAAAAAAAGCCCTGGAATAGATTTTTAACCTACCCCAAGACTTTTTATTAAAGTTTCTGTTTTACCAAAAATTCTTAATTTAAATAATTATTTTTCTATAAATTGATTTTATAGTTTGGTTATTTAACTCTTGATATGATTTTTTTATAACTTTTGGATAAAAAACTCTCATTTTCTTTTATATATCCGCTAGTATCTAACAATCTCATATGATAAGAATATATTGCATACTCCCCCAGCTTATCTACTAATTTATTATTTACGTATGCACCAACAAAAGCCCCTATACCAGGAACTAGTTGAAGTAACTTAGCTAAATCTATATAATCTCTATATTCTTGCTGAAACTTTCTCCAATCAAACTCATTTATATCATCTGATAGTATATCTTTTGATTCATTAAAATGCTCCATATCTTTAAATATAGTATTAACATGATTTTGACTTGAAAATGCTAGTTGAAATATATTTAATAAATATATTCTTTCTTTATAATCCTTAGTATCAAATCCATAAATACTTGCAATCTCATATAGAAGTTTTATTTTTATACTTAAAAGTAAAGGAAAGTCAGCAAGACCCACAATAATTCCTCCAGCTCCAGTACCTGCTCCTTCTAGCATAGCAGTTTTTTTGTATAATCTAATCTTTTCATAAGCTAGTTCGTCTCGCTCTTGTAATGAAATGTTTTCAATCGGAGCTTTTGTCGTATATTTTGACCCAAACAAAACAACCTTTGTCATGTTCTTTATAGCTGTAGTAAGTATATTATGATAATTTTCAGGAAGTACTGAATTTAGTTTATTTTGAGCTTCTTTAGATGCTTTATTTATTATTGATGGCTTCTTTTTCATCTTTTCTTTCCAATTTTCTAGTTCTCTTATCTGTATATTGTTATAGTCTTGCATTTTATCACCTATCTTTAATTATCTTAATTAAAAGTTTCCTTTTAGTAATTATAGTATATTTTATTATACATTAAACCTTATTGGTCTAATATATCAAAATTGTAATAACTATTAAAATTAATGTTTTAGTTTTAATTTCATAGGGTATTTATTTTATTAGTAATCACAATACAAAAGAAAGAAGATGATTTTATGGATATGAACTTTTTAAAAGTCATTCAAAGTAGCACAAAAAGATTACACGATATGGCTGAAAATACAGGGTTCATAAAAAGATTAATTGATGGAGATGCTAATGTTGAAACATACGGAGAGTACATCTATAATCTTTATTTTATTTACAAAGCAATAGAGGAGAATCTTGAAAAGCATAAAGACGATGAAGTCTTAAAAGAATTTATAACTCCTGAAGTATTTAGAGCTAATGCCTTACTTGATGACTCTAAGTTCTTATTAGGGTATAAGATTGATTCAATAGAAATTTGCGATTCAACAAGGGTTTTCGTTGATAGATTAGATGAAATATCTCAAACAAATCCTAAATTGTTAGTTGCTCATGCTTATACAAGATATTTAGCAGATTTATTTGGCGGTAGAACTATCTTTAAAATAATAAAAGAAAACTACTCTATAGAAAATGAAGGTCTTAATTATTATATGTTCGACCATATAAAAGATTTAAAAGCTTTTGTGATGGAATATCATCAAAAACTTGATTTAATAAATTTAAGTGATGAAGAGAAAGCTAAATTCTTAAATGAAATTTCGCTTTCATATGTTTTTAATATAAGTATATCTAATGAATTAGATTACGTGAAGTTTGATAAGTAAAATTTAGTTTCCCCCTATTCGACGTACATTATTTTAAACTTTACACTGAAATAAAAAAGGAATAACTTCTTAGTTATTCCTTTTTTATTATTTTGCCAGGTATCCCAACCACTGTACTATTTGGCGGAACATCTTTTAATACAACTGCATTTGCACCTACTTTAGAATTTTCACCTATAGTTATTGGTCCTAAAACTTTAGCTCCTGCTCCTATTACTACATTATCCCCTACAGTTGGATGTCTTTTACCGATGTCTTTTCCTGTTCCCCCTAATGTGGTTCCATGATATATAGTAACTCGGTTTCCAACCTCTGCAGTTTCCCCTATTACAACTCCCATACCATGGTCAATTAAAATTCCACTTCCTATAGTTGCACCTGGGTGTATCTCTATTCCCGTTATAAATCTATTTACTTGCGATATAAATCTTGCTATAAAAAACATTTTATATTTATAAAAGTAATGTGCAATTCTGTGACCAATCAAAGCATGCACTGATGGGTAAAGTAAAAAAACTTCTATCTTAGATCTTGCAGCTGGGTCATTTTCAATTATATACTCTATGTCAGCATTTATTTTTTTTAGCATTCTATCCTCCAATTATATCCATAGATAGATACTTCTCAATTCCATCAGGAGATATTGTTACAATGTTTTTTCCTTTAAACTTCTTAGCTATCTCCATACTTGCATATACATTTGCTCCAGATGAAATCCCTACTAGTATTCCTTCCTTTTCTCCCAGTAACTTAATTGTGTTTATAGCATCTTCATCCTTTACAGTTACTATTTCATCTACAATACTCATGTCTAAATTTTTAGGTATAAAATTAGCTCCTATTCCTTGTATCTTATGGGGCCCACTATGTCCTTTAGATATTAAAGGAGAACTTTCTGGCTCAACTCCAATAATTTTTATATCTTTGTTTAATTCTTTTAAATATTTTCCAACTCCACTTATTGTTCCACCTGTTCCTATACCACATACAAATATATCTATATTTTTAATGTCTTCATATATTTCTATTGCAGTTGTAGCATAGTGTTTCTTAGGATTACTTTTATTTTCAAATTGCTTCAAAGATTTATAACTTCCATTTGAACTTATTAATTCACTTGCTTTATCCATAGAGGCTTGCATTCCACCTTCACCTGTCAGTATTATATCTGCTCCATATGCTTTCATCAAATCTCTACGCTCTTTGCTCATAGCACTAGGCATAACTATAATAATCTTAAGACCCTTTAGCTTTCCAATCATAGATAAAGCAATTCCCGTATTTCCACTTGTTGCTTCTACTATAGTATCTCCTTTTTTTATATCTCCGCTTTCCATAAGGTCTTCAATCATCCCAAGAACAGCTCTATCCTTTATACTTCCACCTATATTGTATTTTTCTAGCTTTAAAAATATATTATTTTCACTTTGAATATTATTTAGCTTAACTATTGGAGTTTTTCCTATAAGATCTAAAACATTATTATATAACATATATTACCCCTCCTATTTTTTTAATTATATGTATAAGTACCTATAAATGTTTATAAATTTTTATAAATTTTTATACATACAAAATTCAGTTTTTAAATTAGTTTTTCTAATTTTACTAAATTTGTTATTTGCTTTCAATAAATATAGCTTAATTCTATATTTATTGTTATATTAATAGTTTTAGTCTATACAAGTTTATTTATATTTAAATAAAAAAAGTGTAACCATCTAATTCTTAATCGTTAGATAACTACACTTTTCTTATTTTAGTCATTGATCTCTATATATCCATATTGATTATCTTTATCTGCTTTTGTGTCTTTTACTTTTATTTGTTCATGACTAAACTCTTTTATATCTCCAGTTTTTGCATCTACTGTTATTTCATATTTTGTATCCGCTTTTGTAAGTACACCTTCATACTCAACATTTTTCCCATCTTTGTCTAAGTTAAATTTTTGAACTGTAGCTTTAGGAACCTTGTTAATCATTATATCCATAGCTTTATCTTCACTTATTAGCTTATCTGAAGTTTTTCCATTATTTTGATCTTTAAGTACTTCTTGTTCAAAGTTTATTATTTTGCCAGTTTCAGCATCTACATCCACTTGGTATTTCATAGTATCCTTAACTATTTCTGATTCATACTTTGGTGAATTATTTTCATTATCATAAGAAAACTCTAATATCTTACCATCTGGTACTTTTTCTAAAATAATATTTTTTGCTTGGTCTTTTGTTAGATATTCTGCTTTGTCATCTTTTACTAGGGAATAACTTACTCCAACCCCACATATAACAACTAATCCTAATGCTATAATAATTGCTTTGTTAATTTTCATATCTATCCCTCCTGAATAATTATTAAAATTTCAACATTAATATATATACCATCTTTTTACATATTCAAACATATCTCACAGTTTCAAATTTATAAAATTAACAATATTGTTAAGTTACTTCTATGTTATATATAATAATTCGAATACTGACAACGAAGATTTGCTAAAGCAAATAAAAAAGTGTAGTCTTTTTATATTATTTTGACTACACTTTTTTATTTATTTTTTACTCAAAACATACCTTACTCTATTTACTTCTTCTGATACATTTTCAAATCTATATTCTAGCGACAATATAGAATTTATTTTAGCTTCTTCTATTATATTTTTAAAGTAAATTAATTGTTCATCACTTGGTTTACTATGAGAATCATTTTTTCCGTCATTAAAGTGTAAATGTATATAAGTTATAAAATCTTTGGTTGATACGATCCATTCTTCTAAAGATGTTTTAGAGTATGCTAAAATATGACCTGTATCTAAACATATTCTAAGTTTAGGAGAGTTTACTGATTTAACAATATGTAAAATCTCTTCAGGATTTTCATCATACTCATTTTCTAATAAAATAGTCACATCTATATCATCAATTTCGTTCATAAAATCTTGCCAAAATTTTATTTGATTGTCTAACTTAAGTTTTCTTATTTTCTCTACACTTAATAAAGGGTTTAGTTGACTATGAAAAATTACATATTTAGCACCTATTTCCTTGGCAATTTCAACTGATTGCATGTATCTATATTTAGTTAACTCAATAACTTTTTTATCCGTACTCCCTGGGTTTAAATCAAATGAAGATCCATGTAATGATATTATATTGCTAAAGTTTTTTAATTTATTCTTACAATCCCTTATTATTGTACTATAATCCTCATCCAAAATATTTTGAGGAAAACTCTGAATTTCTACTCCAATTCCTAAATTGTTAATTTCATCTATGTTGCTTTTATTTATATCTCCAATAAGTTTTACTAACTTAATATCCTTCATCATTACACCACCTTTATTTTAAATTCTTTATCACAAGAATAACTTATTTTTAATAATTATATATAGTAACTAGATTACCCTTTTTTCTATTGATTAAATCTATTTAAGTCTATACAATTATATTAAATAAATTAAGGAGGTATATATTTGAAAAAACTTTTTATCGGAATGTTAACTCTATTTATAATAGTTTTAGTTAACCACCTAATAAGCAATTCTTTGAAAGTATCTTTTCTTGACATGTCTTTAATAATAGGAGTTTTATTCACAACAATTATAGGCTTTTTTTCAACAGAGGATAACATCTATAATAGGTTTTTAGACTATTGGACCGCAATATCAATTGATAAAGAAACAACTCGTAATTATGGACTTAAATTCTTTAAAAGCACTCCTTTTTTTGTCTCTCTTGCTTACACATTAGTTGCATTTATTTTAAGTATATATACTTATTGGGATTACTTTTTCACAGCTTAAAAATTAATCTTATACATTACTTAAATTTAATTATGTCAACTAATTTTATCTGAATTATAAATTCATAACTTTTCTAAATTTTATTTTAATAGCTTTATATAAAAAGGGGTTATATGTGTGATGTAGCTGCATTTCAAGCATATTTTCAGCTTGTTGAGCAAATCATACATATAACCCCTTCATGTTAATTTAAATAACTATTTTTTAAGTTTAGCTAATGCCTCTGCAAAAGGATTATTGAAACTTTCTTCTTGTTTATTTTGATTCTTTAAATATTTATTAACATCTCTTTTAGATGCTTTGTTATTTTCTTCTTTCTTTCTCTTATTAAAAGTACTTAGTTTTTCACGATGTCCACAGCTACAAACAAAAGTCTTCCCTTCCCCTTCGCCTCTAAGTTCAAGTTTTTTATGGCAAACAGGACATCTCGCATTGGTAGTTGTAGAAACCATCTTTCTAGTGTTGCAATCTCTATCTTGGCAAACTAGCATCTTTCCTCTTTTTCCATTAACTTCAAGCATATACTTTCCACATTCAGGACACTTATTTTTAGTTAAGTTATCATGTTTAAATTTAGCATCACTACTTTTTATATCTTTTACAATATCTTTAGTGTAGTCTTTCATTTCATTTACAAATACATCTTTCTTTAACTTACCACATGATATTTCATTAAGCTTCTTCTCCCAAGAAGATGTAAGCTCTGCCGATTTTAACTCGCTAGGAACTAACTCTAATAATTGCTTTCCTTTAGATGTTATAAAAATGTCTTTTCCTCTTTTTTCAACTAAGAAAGAATTAAAAATCTTTTCTATTATATCTGCACGAGTTGCAACTGTTCCAAGACCTTCTTTTTCCATTTGAGCTAATAAACTAGCTTCATTTAATGGTTTTGGAGGTTGTGTTTTGCCACTAGTTAAACTACATTTAACTACCTTTATAATATCATTTTTATTTAAGTTTGGAAGATTTTGATCATTATCATCATCTTCATCTATATTAGTATAGTTTTCTTTCCATCCTAATTTAATAATTTTTTTACCTTTAGCTACAAAAGTTTCACCTTCTATGTTAGCCTTTATAGTTGTTTGTTCATATTCAAAAGGATCACTTAAAACACTTAAAAATCTTTTTACTACTAGATCGTAAATTTTTCTTTCTCTATCACTTAAATCGCTTAAGAATACTCTCTCCTCAGTAGGTATTATAGCATGGTGATCTGTTACTTTAGAATTATCTACAAATGATTTATTAGTTTTTATTTTGTCTTTTAATATTTTAGTACAAACTTTTGCATAGTCACTTACACTCACAGCTCTAACTCTATCCTTTAAAGTGTCTACTATATCAGTACTAATGTATTTGGAATCTGTTCTAGGATATGTAAGAACTTTATGGTGTTCATATAATTTTTGCATTATAGATAAAGTCTCTTTTGCAGAGAAATTAAATATTTTATTTGCATCTCTTTGTAATTCTGTTAAGTCATATAGTCCTGGTGAATATTTCTTTTTATAAGTTTTATTAACTTCTACTATCTCAGCATTTTTGTTTTCTATCTTAGTTAATATATTTTCTACTTTTTCTTTATTAAAGCTATTTTGGCTATTATTCTTAGAGTCTACCCAGTTCAAACTAAACATAGGTGCTTGTAATTTAATACCATAGAATTCTTTTGGTTTAAATTTTTGAATTTCCTCTTCTCTTTTGTAAACCATATTTACAGTAGGAGTTTGAACTCTACCACAAGAAAGTTGTGCATTATGCTTCGTTGTAAGTGCTCTTGTAGCATTTATTCCAACTAACCAATCAGCTTCTGCTCTAGCAACCGCTGAGCGATATAAGTTTTCATATTCTTTTCCATCCTTTAATTTTGAAAATCCTTCTTTTATAGCTTTATCTGTGCTAGATGATATCCATAAACGCTTTATAGGCTTTTTAACTTGTGCTTTTTCTATTATCCATCTTGCTACAAGTTCTCCTTCTCTACCCGCATCTGTAGCTATTACAATCGATTCAATATCATTTCTATTTAGTTGAGCTTTCACTGTGTTGAATTGTTTAGATGTCTTTTTTATAACTACAGTCTTTAAATATTTAGGTAATATAGGTAAATCATTTATGTCCCAATTTTTATATTTATTTGAGTAACTTTCAGTTTCAGCAAGTGTTACTAAATGGCCAAGAGCCCATGTTACTACATAATTACTACCTTCTATATATCCATTTTTTTCATTTTTACAATTTAATACTCTAGCTAAATCTCTTCCTACAGAAGGTTTTTCTGCTAGTACTAGTGTTTTTCCCATTATATCTTTTTCCTTTCATTAATGCTTTAGTATATAATAACATAGTTTTCTAATATATGTTAAATATATAAGGGAGTTTGAAATTTACATTTATACAACTCCCTTATATATTTAATGTATTACCACTGTAGTAGTGTCTAATATATTATTATATATCCATTTAGCATTTTCGGTATCTAGCCTTATACAACCATGGCTCAAAGCTTTCCCTAACCTTCCATCTATTATATAACTTCCTGTAGAATCATACAGTACTGAATGATAATAGTATCCGTCTTTTATACGTGTTGCATATTTAACTCTATACTCATCAGTCCCAAAATATGGCTTTCTTCCATCTATATAAAAAATTCCTGTTATAGTTGGAGTGCTAGGTTTTCCAACAGTACATTTCCATTTAAACAACTGTACCCAAGAGTTATTATCTTTTTTTAAAATATAGGTATACTTATTTTTCAAATCAGTTACTAATAAATTGTTTGTAGGGCTCTTTATATTGTTTTGATTTACAAATTTAGCCATGTCACTATAAAAATATTTATAATCTAATACATCATGTTTATTCCCATCATCGGATAAAAAGTAATTAAATACATACCCTTCTATGTCATTATATATTATATTGCTCCAGTCTCCTATATTTTCTATAACGTCTACTCTAGATTCTTTTGGTATTGTAATTATTATATTTGATTGAGTATTCGGTTCTTTTCTAAGGTTTAAGTTACTCCATGGATATTTAGTAATTGATAATAAATCATTGTGTATATATCCTATATTTGATTCATATCTTACTTTACTCCATTCATCATAAGCTTCAATAAGTTCAACCTTAGAACCTTTAGAAATAACAGTAATAATATCAGAACTAGTTGAAGTATCTTTTCTTAAGTTTGAATTTTTGAGCGTATACTTATATTGTGGAAGCATATTTATTTTTATAAAATTCTTATCTATATTCAATAATACACACATCCTTATTATATAACTTATATAATTTTATGTACTTATTTATATATAGGTGAATAGTCTCGTAAAAATCCCCTTGGTTTAAATATAAAAAAGCTATCCTAATAAATCACAAAATTTTATTAAGATAGCTTTTATTCTTTATTTATTTGACATATATTCTTTCCAGTCCCCACATTCTATAGAAATTAATACATCATTTTTATTAATTTCAGCATCTTTATTGTACTCATAAAAATATGCCTTTTCTATGCTTCCATCTATAAGAGTAACATCTACTTCACGCCTATTATATTCATTGTTAAATCCATCTAACTTGTAATTCTCCATATCATCTAGTTCTTTTAGCGTTGCTTCAAAATCATTAAGTTCCATTAATTCCCCTAGAATCTTTTTATTACCTTTTGTAACCGCTGGGTAGCCTTTGTTGTCTAAATGATATAAATTGCCATTTATATATCCTTTTTTAGAACTTTTTACTTTTCCATTTAAATATATATTGTAATTGAACATATCGCTTCTTAAACTACCATATACAAATATCTTTTTTACTAACATATTTCTCCACCTATTGCTCTTATATCTTCATTATATATAGTACATGCTTCTATTGCTAATTCAAGTCCAGTAACGATTTCATCTAAACTCATATAAGGCATGTTTTTCTTATCTATAACTTGTCCTGTCATATATGGTATATGAATAAATCCACCTTTTATATTCGGATACTTTTTATCTATCAAATATAGTATCCCATACATTACATGATTACAAACAAAAGTTCCTGCAGTATTTGAAACTGATGCTGGTATCCCATTTTCATTCATATGTTTTACCATACCTTTTATCGGTAGATTAGAGAAGTATGCCGGCTGTCCATCAATTTGTATAGTTTCATCAACAACTTGATTACCTTCATTATCTTTTATTCTAAAATCATCTAAGTTTATAGCTACTCTTTCTGGAGTTATATCAAATCTGCCTCCTGCTTGCCCAACTGATATTACTATATCTGGATTGTGCTTATCTATTGCCTGTTCTATAGCTTCAACTGATTTTGTTCTAACTGTAGGTATAGTCAGCTTTATAACCTCAGCTCCATTTATTTCATCTTTTATTCTTTTAACAGCTTCTTCAGCTGGATTTATAGGCTCTCCTCCAAATGGATCAAATCCTGTTATTAATATTTTCATTCCACTTTCCTCCTTTAAAATTTTACTAAATAATTAAAATGCAAATGTGTACATTACAAATATGTGTATAGCTAATAATACAATAGCAACTGGTGCCTGATATTTAATTACACTGTATTGATCTTTAGCTTCTAGTAATGCTGCTGGTACTATATTAAAGTTTGCAGCCATAGGCGTAAGTAAAGTTCCACAATACCCTGCTGTTAATGCTAAAGCTCCAACTATGGCTGGATCTGCACCTTGTGATAATACAAAAGGTATCCCTATACCTGCTGTTATAACTGAAAATGCTGCAAATGCATTACCCATTATCATAGTGAAAATTGCCATTCCTAAAACATAAGCTACTACTCCAAAGAATCTACTATCCGCCGGAACCACTCCTGATATCATATTAGATATTACATCTCCAACTCCTGCATTTGTAAATAAAACTCCAAGTGCAACAAGTAATTGAGGTAGCATACTAGTAGGCCCCATTTGTTGAAGTAATCTTGCTCCATCTTCAACTGCCTCTTTAGGTTTTGCTCTTGTGATTATAAATGCACTTATAAGTGCTACTATTGCTCCAGCTCCTATTGCAAATTGTGAGGAACTAGCATATGAAGAAAGTGACATAGCTACCGCAACTGCCGCAAATGCTAATATAAGTGAAGGTAAAAATATTTTACTCTTTATTTTTTCTGATTTAGCTTGACTAAACTCTTCAGTTGCGACTTCGTATTTTGCAAACACAACTTGCTTAGTAAGAGTTAATAAACTTAATAATACTAATATTCCTCCAATAAATGTTGCTGGTAGTACTTTTCCAAATATAAACGGTAAACTAAGTAATACCCAAAAAGCAAATGTTCCATATTTTTTATTATTATCAATTGTTTTAAGTGATTTAACACCAATGACTAGCATTAAAATTCCCATTAAAACATAAAACGATTCTAGTCCTATATTTATAAAGTTTTGCACTTATGATCCTCCCCTATGTGTTATATTTTCTGTTTAAATTTTTATCAAATAAATAGTTTTGTAATGCAGAAATTAAAAATGCTATTACAGCCATTATTATACTAGCCTTAGCTATATCTAGTTCGCTTACTGCATATCCAAATCCAGTTAAAGTCGATGCTATTAATAATACCCCTGAACTCCCAGAAAATAAATTTTGACCATAAAAGTTTCCATAGTTTTCACTAGCTGCTGATAAAGCCTTTATAGCTTCTTCATCTTTTACATCTACGTTTTTATACTTACTCTTTGCTGCTGCTTGTGCCATAGGCTCAACTAAAGGTCTAACAAATTGAGGATGTCCACTTATTCTTATTGAAAGCGCACCAGCTACTTGTCTTATTATCATATATATAGAAAATACGCCTCCTGTAGTTAACTTTCCAAGCTTTTGTATTAAATAAACAGCCCTTTGCTTTAATCCGTATCTTTCTAGTATTCCTATTACTGGCAGAGTCATTATAAATAATGATACCGCTCTATTATCTACAAACGATTGCCCCAATGTATTTAGAATATCCATAATATCCATTCCTGCCACTAATCCAGTCGCAATCCCAGCAACTAATACTGTAAATAAAGTTTCTACTTTAAATACAAATCCTAAAATGACAACTAAAATACCTATTAATTTTATCATGCTTTACTTCCTTTCTTTACTCCTTAACTTTATAATGTTATTTCAAATTATATTTAAAATGAGATTTATTGTCAATCAATTTTTACATTTTTTTAAATTTTTTGATAATTTAGTTTAATTTCTTACCTTTCCCATTTAATCTAACATTTATTATATTTTTATGGTAAAAAATTCTTTTTTATTTTATAAAGTTCAATAAATTTTGAATATAATTTCATTTTCATATTCAATTTAAAAGTTATTATAAAAAATTATCTTATTTTAATCTTTAAGCATGCAAGTTTCATTTTATTAAATAAAAAAGCTTATAAACTTTGTTTTTAAACAAAATTTATAAGCTTTAATTTTTATAACTCTTCCTCTAATTCCTTTATCTTCTTATCAAGTTCTTTTATTCTAGCTTTTAATTCATAACACTTATTATCTACCTTCATAGCTGAAGTATAGTTCATTTCATTGCTATGATATTTCCTCCATAATTCTTCATATTTATTATGATGTTTATTAAATTCTTTCTCTAAACACTCTCTTTCACTTTTTAGTTCACTTATTTGTTCTTGTACTTTCTTTTTGTTGGTTTTAAAAAAATCGAAAAAAAACATATCCATATTTCCCTTCTATCTATAATTAAGTTTATAACATTTTAACATTATGTTACCTTTTATTTACTCCATTTACATTATATTATTAATACATATAATATTATACCTGTTTATTATACTATATTACAATAAATTTAATTATATATATACCCTTTTGGATAATTCTTCTAAACATTTATTTCTTTATATTTCACATAAGTTCCATCTATAAATATAATTCCTTCATCAGTTATTTTTGCTAAATTGATAAAACTTTCTATAAAAGAATATAATCCATCTATTATCAAATAAATCAGTGCTAAATACATAGCTCTATTATAATATGAGTCTACATAAAAAATATTTACCATATAATTATTATCTTCTACTTATTAGGTTGAACGATGTATTATTACATACATAAAATAATTTTACATACAATTCCAAGGTTATTCAATTTTATCATCTCCAAATATTCCCTTAGCTTTTATTATATCAATAATTCCTTAATTATTCCTTAACAATATTGTCATTTATTTTTATTTAAATTAGGGTATATTAATAAATATTAAAATATAAGGGATGTGTTTTTATGATTATAAATATTAGTAATCCAGCTAAAAAAGAACTAAATAATATTTTTGAATCTTATAATCTAGATGTTAAGTATCTAAGAGTATATCTAAAAGAAGTAAGTGGGTGATATGGACCTGTTTTTAGCGTAGCTCTGGATGAGCCTACAGAAAATGATACAGTCTTTGAATGTGATGATTTTAAAATTATTATAAACAATGATTTATGTAATAAAATAAATGTAATTAACGTTTTTTATAAATCAGCTTTATCTAGTGATATATTTAGAGTTTCTACAGATTTATTATGGAAAGAAGAATATTATGAAGCTCCATGGGCTAAACCATGGTAATATAATTTTAGGTCTAAATTTTACATAAAATGTGTAATTTATTTTTTTATGGGAATATATTATTATATATTAAACTTTAACAA
>NZ_JAWDJM010000157.1:0-1605 GCF_032465715.1 Paraclostridium sp. MRS3W1
TTTTTATACTTATTATTATATTCAAAGTTATTATATATATTTAATAAAATCATATTTAAAAATATTTTTTAATATTAATTTATTATTTCAAATTATTTTAAAATTTCCACTAATAGAAAACATATTCCCTTTATAAGTAAGTTTTTGTTATACTATACTCTATGGAATTATACCAAATATTTTTGCGAGGTGTTTTATGGAGAAAAACGTTTTTAAGGATTTTTTGTTACAGTCTTTAGGACTGGTGGTTGGATGTATTTTTATGAGTATAGGAATAAACATGTTTTTTAAACCCTATACAATTGCACCTGGAGGACTTAGCGGTCTTTCATTAGTGTTAGGAAAACTTACAGGTCTTCCTATTCCTGTTGTAATGCTTGCTATAGGTATTCCTTTAGTAATATTTTCAATTAAGATCTTAGGAGTTAAAGATTCTATAAAAACTCTTATTGGAATGACTGTATTTTCTATAGTATTAGGTGTTACATCATCGCTATCTAATTTTGATGTAACAAAAGATGTATTATTATGTTCTATATCTGGTGCATTATGTCTTGGTATTGGACTTGGTATAGTACTAAAAATGGATGCTTCTACAGGAGGAACAGATCTTATTGCACTTATGCTAAATAGAGCTTTCCCAAGTGTCCCGCTTTCAAAGTTTATGGTTATATTAGATGGTATGGTTGTTATATCTGCTGGTATTGCTAGTAAAAATTTAGAAACAGCACTTTACTCAGGAGTAGCACTTTACATTATAGTTAAAATAGTTGATGCCATAGTTTCTGGTCTTAATTACTCAAAAGCATTTATGATTATATCTAATGAGTCTGATATTTTAAGAGATGGTATAACTAAGGAACTTGATAGAGGTGTAACTTTCCTTCAAGGTAAAGGAGGATATACTAATGAAGATAAAAATGTTTTACTAGTAGTGGTTTCTAAAAAACAAGAAGTTCATCTAAAAAAAGTAATAAAAAATATAGATCCATCAGCATTCATAATTGTTAGTGATGTTCATGAAGTTTTAGGCCGAGGATTTAAATCAATAGCATAGTAACATTCTCCTCTTAAAATCATAATTTACTTATATATGATTTTAGGAGGATTTTTTATGTCTAATGCTAATTATGGAGACTTAATATGTTCAGATCATGGATTGTATAAGCATTTTGGCATATATATAAATGAAGATTGCGTTATACATTATGATGGAAAGATAGATGATAAATTTTTGCGTAAGATGTGTATTAGAAAAACTAATATGGATAGATTTTTAGCTGGTAATGAAAACTTTAAAGTTTGTAAGTTTAAAAATAATTTTACAGAACCTTGTGAAGTTGTACAAAGAGCTAATTCTCGTATTGGAGAGCAAAACTTCAATATAATTTTTAATAACTGCGAACATTTTGGCCATTGGTGTAAAACTGGAGTTAGTAAATCCAATCAAGTTGATTTTATAATTTTAATTATAATTTTCACTATATTATTAAATTACTCTTTATAGTTATAAAGAGTTTTTTTATTAATAGGTTTATTTATTTTTGCTTTATTTATATAAATTGCAATTTATATTGCAGATAAAAATAAACAGATATTCTTTTT
>NZ_JAWDJM010000158.1:0-15316 GCF_032465715.1 Paraclostridium sp. MRS3W1
GAAATGTAGTAAATAGTAAAAATTTAGAAGTAACGAAAAGGGAAATAAACTATTTATTTAAAGAAAATTATAACGATATAGATATTAAAAAAGTATTGAGTGAAGGTGGATGGGTAGAAGAAGTTAAAAATGGTAAAGTGGTAAATGTAACAGGTGTAAAAAAAGATAAAAAAGAATTTTACTCAATTGAAGATTTTATAAATGAAAAAAATACAAACTATAAGTATGAAGAAAGAGCATATAAACAAGGTGATAAGTTATATATTGTAAAGATACCAGATTATAGCTATAAGCTTTTGCATGAAATGTATGGAACTAAAAAATCCAAGACTTACATATATTTTAGTTTAGTACTAACAATAGCTATAGTATTTTTAATGTTTATTTTGCTATCTATATTGTCTATAAAGAAGATATCTAGGCCACTTAAAATTTTAGAAAATGAAATAAAAAAAATGAGTGAAGGTTATTCAAATGTAGGAGTTAAGTTTAATTCATATAGAGAGTTTAATAAAATAAAAGAGTCGTTTAATAATACTGTTAATAAGCTTGAAAAATCTGAAATTGAAAGACGTATTGCTGAAGACGGTAAAAAGAGAATTATAAGAGATATTTCTCATGACTTAAAAACCCCAATAACTTCAATATTAGGATATTCAAAGGCAATATCACAAGGAGTTGTAACAAATGAAGAGGAAAAAAAGATATACCTAGATTATATATACAATAAGGCTAAAAGAATTAATTATTTAGTTGATGAATTATTTGTTTTTTCAAAACTAGATAGTCCAGGTTATAAGTTAAACTTAGAAAAACATGATATAAGCGAATTTGTAAGAGAATTAGTAGCTTTGTATTATATAGATATAGAAGAAAATGGATTTTTACTTGATGTGAATATACCAGAAGAAAGTATATATTCTATTATAGATACTAAGGCGTTGGAGAGGGCCTTAGGAAATATAATTATAAATGCAATAAAATATAATGAAGTTGGAACAACTATTACTGTTGATTTAAAGAAGAGTGAAAAGTATATAGATATAATTATAGCTGATAATGGATGTGGAATTTCAGATGATGTTATAGAAAATATATTTGATGAATTTGTAAGAGCTGATAAAGCACGTAAAACAGATGGAGGAAGTGGGTTAGGGCTAGCAATAACTAAAAAAATTATAAAACTTCATAATGGAAAATTAAAATTGTATAGTGAAAAAGATATAGGAACAAAGTTCTCTATAAGGTTAGATAGACTATGATAAAATCTTGAGATGAACTCAAGAGCCTCTGTTTTTTAGTTATATATTACTATATAATATAATTAAATCAGTATTAAAAAGGAGAAGTTAAATGGGGGAAGTTTGGAAAGTATTAGTAGGTATAATAGTTATCGTAGTAGTTGGAATAGTTTTTTCCATTGTTGAAAATAGAAAAAGACTAGAATATATAAAACTTAATATAATAAATAACTATGGAAAAACTATTAATTTGGATGAAGTTATGATAAAAATGAAAAATGTATCTAGTTACTTTAGAAATAAAAATGAAAAAAACATAATCGATGATATAACTTGGAATGATTTAAATATGGATGATATTTTTAAAAAAATAAATAACACACAGTCTACAGCTGGACAAGAAGTTCTATATGATATGTTAAGAACTCCAGTATATAGTCAAGCAGTCCTAACAAAACGTGATAAAGTTATAGACTTTTTTAAGAAAAATGAAAAAGAAAGATATGATATACAATTTATTTTAGGCAAACTTGGAAAAAGTAATGAACTTTATATAACAAATTGTTTATTTAATAAAGAAGATAATAGTAAAAGTAACCTATTAAAATTTACATTATTATCATGGATACCAGCAATTAGTTTACTGCTATTATTTATACATCCAATGTTTTTAATATTAACAGTAGGTTGTGTTGTATTAAATGTATTTATAAGTCAGAGAAATAAAGTTGAAAACTATGATGCAAATGGATTTAGTTATATGATAAGTTTGGTTAACGCAGCAAATAAAATAAAAGAAAAAAATATCTTTGAAATAGATGAAAACATTGATTCTATAGATGCAAGTTTAAAGAAACTAAAAAATATTAAAAGAAAAAGCGTAGGAATTCAGGAAAAAAGCATAATGAGCGATATGGATGTATTTGCAGAATATGCAAATTTAATATTTTTAAGAGAGATAATAACTTATGAAAAAGTTAAAAATACAATAATAAAAAATAAAAAAGAATTAAAAAATGTATATGAGTATGTAGGAACTATAGATTCACTAATTGCTATAGCTTCATTTAGAGAGAGTTTAGATTTTTATACAAAACCTTGTTTGAAAATTTCAGAAAAAAGAGAAGACAATAATATAGAGTTTAAAGATATATATCATCCACTTGTAAAAGAACCAGTTTTAAATAATGGTAATTTTTCAAAAGGAGTATTAATAACAGGGTCTAATGCATCTGGAAAGTCAACATTTATAAAAACTATAGCAATAAATGCTATAATGGCTCAAACTATATATACTTGTTTTGCTAAAGAATATAAGACCTCATATTTCAATATATATACGTCTATGGCATTAAAAGATGATATACACAGTAGTGAAAGTTATTATATAGTGGAAATTAAATCTCTTAAGAGGATATTAGATCAAGTACAGAATAACATTCCATGCTTATGCTTTGTAGATGAGATTTTAAGGGGGACAAATACAGTTGAAAGAATAGCGTCTTCTTGTGAGGTTTTAAAAAACATAGGAAATGAAAATGCATTATGTTTTGCGGCTACACATGATGTAGAACTTACATATATGCTTGATGATATATTTGAAAACTATCATTTTGAAGAGACTATAACAGATAATGATATAAAGTTTGATTATAAGATTCATAGAGGAAGAGCGCAAACTAGAAATGCTATAAAGTTATTAGAATTTATGGGTTACGATAAAAAATTAGTAGAAAATGCTAATTATAGAGCGAAAAAATTCTTAGATACTGGTAAATGGAAATAAAGCACCTTATTATTTAATAAGGTGCTTTGTTTTATATAAAATAGATTAAATTTATATAAAAATTAAATTATATATTAGAATTGGGACATTGTATTCCATAGTATGTAGAAATAATACTTAGGGGGAATTTTATGCACTCAAAGAGGGTAGTATCTTTAGTTATCACATTAGGGTTATTAGCAGGGTCACTGACTTCAGTAAATGCACTAAACAATGAAAAACAAAATATAAACAGTTCACATAGAAGTGCTAATGATAATATAAGTGGACCGGTAGACATATCTATAGCTAATGAAGAGAAAATAATAGAAATGTTAAAAAAAGAAGGTAAAATAGATAAAAGTGCAAATTTTGAAGAATCAAATAGAGCTTTTAGAACCTATATGAATGAATTGGCAAAAAATAATAAAAGCCAACATATAACTAAACAAGAAAATGAATTTAAATCAAAAGAAAAAAAGAATATAAAAAAACATAGCCAAAATCAGTATCAGGTAAAGAATAGTAATGAAGTTACCGAGGTAAATGTTTTGACTGTTTTGGTTGAATTTGATGATTATAAGCATAATGAGATAAAGCCAGGGGAATCAAATATGTATTATCAAAACTATGGAAGAGATCATTTTCAAGATATGTTGTTTGGTGAAAATGGATATAAAGGGCCTAATGGTGAAAATTTAGTGTCAATGAAGCAATATTATGATCAACAGTCAGGAGGTACTTTAAAAATAAATGGAAAAGTAACTGATTGGTATACTGTACCAGGAAGTGCGGCATCGTATGGAGCTCAGGCAGGTTCTAATAATGATATAAATGCAAGACAATTAATAAAAGATGGATTAACAGAGTTAGGTAAAGATAAAAACATAAATTTAAGTGATTTTGATAAAATAGATAGGTATGATTTAGACGGAGATGGAAACTACAATGAGCCAGATGGAATGATTGATTATTTGATGTTTATACATGCAGGTATGGGGCAAGAAGCTGGAGGAGGAAGTCTTGGAAGCGATGCAATATGGTCACATAGATGGAATTTAGGAGGCATCTATCAAATAGAAGGAACACAAAGTGAAAATAGTTCAACAGGGAAATTTCTAGCGTATGATTATACTATAAATCCAGAAGATGGAGCAGGAGGGGTATTTTCTCACGAGTTTGGGCATGACTTAGGTATGCCAGATGAGTATGACACGCAGTATTCAAGTAGTTATAGTGAACCTATATCAAATTGGTCTTTAATGTCATCTGGAAGTTGGGCAGGAAAAGTACCAGGAACGGAGCCTACAGGGATAAGTCCATATAGCAAACAACTTATGCAAAATAAATACGGTGGAAATTGGCAAAAACCAACAGAGATAGATTATAAAGATTTAACAACAAAAGGTGTTACATTAGATTTGAAGCAAGCAAGTGAAACTGGTCAAACCGTAAAAGTAAATTTACCTGATTTAGAAACAGAAATAGTTAAGCCATTTAGTGGTGAAAATGTGTACTGGGGTGGAAAAGGAAAAGATGGAGAACCATTAAACAACTCCATGACAGCAGAAATTAATTTAAATAATACTAATAACCCACAGTTAAAATTTAAAACTTTATATGATATAGAAAAAGGATGGGATTTTGCAAGTATACAGGTTAGAGAAAAGGGCAGCAAAGATTGGAACTTTATCCAAGGGAACATAACTACTAAAGAACATGATCCAGGAGCGGAGGTAGTTATTCCAAATGGAATAACAGGAAAATCTGATGGATGGGTAGATGCTATATTTGATTTAGGTGATTATAAGGGGAAAGATGTAGAGATAAAATTTGAATATCAGACAGATAAATATACCTTTGGAAGTGGATTTTATGTAGATGATATAAGAATATTTGATAATAACAATGAATTATTCTTTGATAATGCAGAAGAAGGATCTAAATTTGAACTTAATGGATTTAATATTGATAAAGGTAAGGTTTATTCTAAAAACTACTACTTAATAGAATGGAGAAATCATGACGGAGTAGATAAAGGTCTAGCGGGAATAAATTCATTTGGTCAGATGTATGAATATGATCCGGGTATGGTTATATGGTATGTAAATGAGTATTATAGTGAAAACTGGACTGGAGTACACCCTGGAGGTGGATATTTATCAGTTGTAGATGCAGATCAAACAAATATACCTTGGCATTTTTATGATAAAGAAACTGAGTCATTAATAGCTAGTAATAAATATCAAATGCATGATGCGGCATTTAGCTCTAAAAAAGGTAGTAAATTTTCTATTGATGCAGGGGAATCATATGGAAGGATTGCTATAGACAAATATTCATCTTCAAACCCTAAGTTTAGTGATAAAAAAGATTTTACTAATCAAGCCGCTCCAGAATTAGGCGTTAAAGTTCCTGAGTTAGGAATGGAGATAAAAATATTACATCAAGCAAAAGATAATAGTAGTGCTACAATTAATATAAGTAAAAAATAAAAAACAACTTGAAAATTATTTGTAGAGAAAAGTAAAATGAATGGTATTAAAAAAATGAGTTTATACAGAGATATTAAGTATTTAAGTGAAGCGTAATATAAGTATACAACTATAGATAACAAAACTGTAATGTTAATGATATCGAATAATTATCTTGGGCTATCGAATAATAATTTAATAAAGAAAGCTGCGATAGAAATCATAAAATATTATGGAGTTAGATCAGGAGGATCAAGGCTAACAACTGAAAGCTATAATGTTCACAGAAAACTTGAGAAAAAAATAGCTAAATTCAAAAATTGTGAAGATTGTTTGATTTTTAATAATGGATATATGGTTAATGTTGGAGTAATATCATCAATTTATGATGAAGAGTTTACAATATTTAGTGACGAGTTAAATCATTCAAGTATAATAGATGGATGTAGATTATCAAAAGCTAAAGTTGTAGTTTATAAATATAATGATACGATAGATTTATCAAATAAAGTTAAGCTGAAAAATAGTAAGTATGGGGTTATAGTTACTGATAGTGTTTTTAGCATGGATGGAGATATACACCAATAGTTCCTATAATTATAGAAAATGAAGATGTTGCTAATGAATTTAGCAAAAAATTATTAGAAGAAGGTGTATTTATACCATCTATAAGATATCCAACAGTTAAAAAAGAGGAAGCTAGACTTAGAGCGACTCTTATAGCAACTCACAACTTTGATGATATAGATTTTGCTATAGAAAGAATAAAAAAAGTAAATGAGTTTATTAAAATTAATACTACAAAATAAGGTTTGTAGTATTAATTTCAATAAAAATGTTGCGTGCGCAACGAATATATATTATAATAATTTTAAAATAAGTACATTAGTATATGGAGGAATAGAAATGAAAAAATATGAACCAATTGGTGATTTAATATATTTTATATCAAAAGAACTAAAATCAAGAATGGATGAGTCTTTAAAAGACAGAAATTTAGGACAAGGACAATTATTAACTCTAATGACTTTATTTAAACTAAAAAATTATGATGAAATCACTCAAGAAGATTTAGCTAAATTTATGGGTATAAATAAAGCTAATACAAGTAGAAACTTAGCTAAATTAAAAGAAAGTGGATTTATAGTTATAAATCAAAGTAAGGATGATCAGAGGAAAAAAAATATTGAACTTACAAATAAAGCTTTTGAAGAATTTTTATATTTAGAAAAAATCATGAGAGAAATTCACAATGAAATGATATCTGGATTAGATTCATCTTCTTTAGATTGCACTTTATCTACATTAATAAAGATGAAAGAAAATTTACTCAACAAATAGGACTTAAACATTAGGAGGCATATATGAAGATTAATATATTATATTTTTCAGGAACAGGAAATACAAAATATGTAGCAGATTACTTAGGTGAAAAACTAAAAAATGAAAATCATATAGTTAAAATTGATAGTATTGATGAAAATCCTATATTAGATAAAGATGTGGATTTACTTATAATTGGAGGACCAAACTATGCATCAAATGTACCTGAAAAACTTTTAAAATGGGTAGTAAAAAATGTTCCTGACAATAATTCTAATGCAATAGTTTTCTGTACATCAGCAGGAATAGTTAATGCCCATGGGGTAGATTCATTAGAAAATAAATTGAAAAAAAAGGGATATAACATTGTTAGTAAAGAAACTTTTGTAATGCCTAGAAATTTTTATTTTGGCAAATATCCTCAAAACACAGATGATGAGATCAATCAAATTTTAAGTCAAACGAATGAACAGTTAGATGCGTTATTAAAAAATATCAAGTTTAATAATTATAAAAATGAAAATAAAGAAATTACTAGTATATTAAAAATAGATTTTTTTGCTAAGTTATTTAATTTTATAGCAAAATTTATAGGTAAAAGTTTTTCAGTCGACAATAGCTGTATAAAATGTGGGAAATGTATAAAAAATTGCCCTAAAGCAAATATAAGCTATGATAAAAATAAAAATATTAAATTTGGAAATGATTGTATGGCTTGCATGAGATGTATACACAACTGTCCTAAACACTCAATAAGCTATAATAATAAAAAGTATGATCAATATAATTTAAATCAATATATAAAAATTAAATAAAGCTATGGAGTAAGATAAAAAAGGAAGTAGTTTAAATAAATTTATTTAAACTACTTCCTTTTTTATCTTACTCCATAGCTTTATTTAATTTTTATATATTGATTTAAATTATATTGATCATACTTTTTATTATTATAGCTTATTGAGTGTTTAGGACAGTTGTGTATACATCTCATGCAAGCCATACAATCATTTCCAAATTTAATATTTTTATTTTTATCATAGCTTATATTTGCTTTAGGGCAATTTTTTATACATTTCCCACATTTTATACAGCTATTGTCGACTGAAAAACTTTTACCTATAAATTTTGCTATAAAATTAAATAACTTAGCAAAAAAATCTATTTTTAATATACTAGTAATTTCTTTATTTTCATTTTTATAATTATTAAACTTGATATTTTTTAATAACGCATCTAACTGTTCATTCGTTTGACTTAAAATTTGATTGATCTCATCATCTGTGTTTTGAGGATATTTGCCAAAATAAAAATTTCTAGGCATTACAAAAGTTTCTTTACTAACAATGTTATATCCCTTTTTTTTCAATTTATTTTCTAATGAATCTACCCCATGGGCATTAACTATTCCTGCTGATGTACAGAAAACTATTGCATTAGAATTATTGTCAGGAACATTTTTTACTACCCATTTTAAAAGTTTTTCAGGTACATTTGATGCATAGTTTGGTCCTCCAATTATAAGTAAATCCACATCTTTATCTAATATAGGATTTTCATCAATACTATCAATTTTAACTATATGATTTTCATTTTTTAGTTTTTCACCTAAGTAATCTGCTACATATTTTGTATTTCCTGTTCCTGAAAAATATAATATATTAATCTTCATATATGCCTCCTAATGTTTAAGTCCTATTTGTTGAGTAAATTTTCTTTCATCTTTATTAATGTAGATAAAGTGCAATCTAAAGAAGATGAATCTAATCCAGATATCATTTCATTGTGAATTTCTCTCATGATTTTTTCTAAATATAAAAATTCTTCAAAAGCTTTATTTGTAAGTTCAATATTTTTTTTCCTCTGATCATCCTTACTTTGATTTATAACTATAAATCCACTTTCTTTTAATTTAGCTAAGTTTCTACTTGTATTAGCTTTATTTATACCCATAAATTTAGCTAAATCTTCTTGAGTGATTTCATCATAATTTTTTAGTTTAAATAAAGTCATTAGAGTTAATAATTGTCCTTGTCCTAAATTTCTGTCTTTTAAAGACTCATCCATTCTTGATTTTAGTTCTTTTGATATAAAATATATTAAATCACCAATTGGTTCATATTTTTTCATTTCTATTCCTCCATATACTAATGTACTTATTTTAAAATTATTATAATATATATTCGTTGCGCACGCAACATTTTTATTGAAATTAATACTACAAACCTTATTTTGTAGTATTAATTTTAATAAACTCATTTACTTTTTTTATTCTTTCTATAGCAAAATCTATATCATCAAAGTTGTGAGTTGCTATAAGAGTCGCTCTAAGTCTAGCTTCCTCTTTTTTAACTGTTGGATATCTTATAGATGGTATAAATACACCTTCTTCTAATAATTTTTTGCTAAATTCATTAGCAACATCTTCATTTTCTATAATTATAGGAACTATTGGTGTATATCTCCATCCATGCTAAAAACACTATCAGTAACTATAACCCCATACTTACTATTTTTCAGCTTAACTTTATTTGATAAATCTATCGTATCATTATATTTATAAACTACAACTTTAGCTTTTGATAATCTACATCCATCTATTATACTTGAATGATTTAACTCGTCACTAAATATTGTAAACTCTTCATCATAAATTGATGATATTACTCCAACATTAACCATATATCCATTATTAAAAATCAAACAATCTTCACAATTTTTGAATTTAGCTATTTTTTTCTCAAGTTTTCTGTGAACATTATAGCTTTCAGTTGTTAGCCTTGATCCTCCTGATCTAACTCCATAATATTTTATGATTTCTATCGCAGCTTTCTTTATTAAATTATTATTCGATAGCCCAAGATAATTATTCGATATCATTAACATTACAGTTTTGTTATCTATAGTTGTATACTTATATTACGCTTCACTTAAATACTTAATATCTCTGTATAAACTCATTTTTTTAATACCATTCATTTTACTTTTCTCTACAAATAATTTTCAAGTTGTTTTTTATTTTTTACTTATATTAATTGTAGCACTACTATTATCTTTTGCTTGATGTAATATTTTTATCTCCATTCCTAACTCAGGAACTTTAACGCCTAATTCTGGAGCGGCTTGATTAGTAAAATCTTTTTTATCACTAAACTTAGGGTTTGAAGATGAATATTTGTCTATAGCAATCCTTCCATATGATTCCCCTGCATCAATAGAAAATTTACTACCTTTTTTAGAGCTAAATGCCGCATCATGCATTTGATATTTATTACTAGCTATTAATGACTCAGTTTCTTTATCATAAAAATGCCAAGGTATATTTGTTTGATCTGCATCTACAACTGATAAATATCCACCTCCAGGGTGTACTCCAGTCCAGTTTTCACTATAATACTCATTTACATACCATATAACCATACCCGGATCATATTCATACATCTGACCAAATGAATTTATTCCCGCTAGACCTTTATCTACTCCGTCATGATTTCTCCATTCTATTAAGTAGTAGTTTTTAGAATAAACCTTACCTTTA
Source organism: Paraclostridium sp. MRS3W1 (assembly GCF_032465715.1). NCBI lineage: Bacteria > Bacillati > Bacillota > Clostridia > Peptostreptococcales > Peptostreptococcaceae > Paraclostridium > Paraclostridium sp. MRS3W1. Next base: position 10,339 of record NZ_JAWDJM010000158.1, read on the forward strand.
TCAATATTAAATCCATTAAGTTCAAATTTAGATCCTTCTTCTGCATTATCAAAGAATAATTCATTGTTATTATCAAATATTCTTATATCATCTACATAAAATCCACTTCCAAAGGTATATTTATCTGTCTGATATTCAAATTTTATCTCTACATCTTTCCCCTTATAATCACCTAAATCAAATATAGCATCTACCCATCCATCAGATTTTCCTGTTATTCCATTTGGAATAACTACCTCCGCTCCTGGATCATGTTCTTTAGTAGTTATGTTCCCTTGGATAAAGTTCCAATCTTTGCTGCCCTTTTCTCTAACCTGTATACTTGCAAAATCCCATCCTTTTTCTATATCATATAAAGTTTTAAATTTTAACTGTGGGTTATTAGTATTATTTAAATTAATTTCTGCTGTCATGGAGTTGTTTAATGGTTCTCCATCTTTTCCTTTTCCACCCCAGTACACATTTTCACCACTAAATGGCTTAACTATTTCTGTTTCTAAATCAGGTAAATTTACTTTTACGGTTTGACCAGTTTCACTTGCTTGCTTCAAATCTAATGTAACACCTTTTGTTGTTAAATCTTTATAATCTATCTCTGTTGGTTTTTGCCAATTTCCACCGTATTTATTTTGCATAAGTTGTTTGCTATATGGACTTATCCCTGTAGGCTCCGTTCCTGGTACTTTTCCTGCCCAACTTCCAGATGACATTAAAGACCAATTTGATATAGGTTCACTATAACTACTTGAATACTGCGTGTCATACTCATCTGGCATACCTAAGTCATGCCCAAACTCGTGAGAAAATACCCCTCCTGCTCCATCTTCTGGATTTATAGTATAATCATACGCTAGAAATTTCCCTGTTGAACTATTTTCACTTTGTGTTCCTTCTATTTGATAGATGCCTCCTAAATTCCATCTATGTGACCATATTGCATCGCTTCCAAGACTTCCTCCTCCAGCTTCTTGCCCCATACCTGCATGTATAAACATCAAATAATCAATCATTCCATCTGGCTCATTGTAGTTTCCATCTCCGTCTAAATCATACCTATCTATTTTATCAAAATCACTTAAATTTATGTTTTTATCTTTACCTAACTCTGTTAATCCATCTTTTATTAATTGTCTTGCATTTATATCATTATTAGAACCTGCCTGAGCTCCATACGATGCCGCACTTCCTGGTACAGTATACCAATCAGTTACTTTTCCATTTATTTTTAAAGTACCTCCTGACTGTTGATCATAATATTGCTTCATTGACACTAAATTTTCACCATTAGGCCCTTTATATCCATTTTCACCAAACAACATATCTTGAAAATGATCTCTTCCATAGTTTTGATAATACATATTTGATTCCCCTGGCTTTATCTCATTATGCTTATAATCATCAAATTCAACCAAAACAGTCAAAACATTTACCTCGGTAACTTCATTACTATTCTTTACCTGATACTGATTTTGGCTATGTTTTTTTATATTCTTTTTTTCTTTTGATTTAAATTCATTTTCTTGTTTAGTTATATGTTGGCTTTTATTATTTTTTGCCAATTCATTCATATAGGTTCTAAAAGCTCTATTTGATTCTTCAAAATTTGCACTTTTATCTATTTTACCTTCTTTTTTTAACATTTCTATTATTTTCTCTTCATTAGCTATAGATATGTCTACCGGTCCACTTATATTATCATTAGCACTTCTATGTGAACTGTTTATATTTTGTTTTTCATTGTTTAGTGCATTTACTGAAGTCAGTGACCCTGCTAATAACCCTAATGTGATAACTAAAGATACTACCCTCTTTGAGTGCATAAAATTCCCCCTAAGTATTATTTCTACATACTATGGAATACAATGTCCCAATTCTAATATATAATTTAATTTTTATATAAATTTAATCTATTTTATATAAAACAAAGCACCTTATTAAATAATAAGGTGCTTTATTTCCATTTACCAGTATCTAAGAATTTTTTCGCTCTATAATTAGCATTTTCTACTAATTTTTTATCGTAACCCATAAATTCTAATAACTTTATAGCATTTCTAGTTTGCGCTCTTCCTCTATGAATCTTATAATCAAACTTTATATCATTATCTGTTATAGTCTCTTCAAAATGATAGTTTTCAAATATATCATCAAGCATATATGTAAGTTCTACATCATGTGTAGCCGCAAAACATAATGCATTTTCATTTCCTATGTTTTTTAAAACCTCACAAGAAGACGCTATTCTTTCAACTGTATTTGTCCCCCTTAAAATCTCATCTACAAAGCATAAGCATGGAATGTTATTCTGTACTTGATCTAATATCCTCTTAAGAGATTTAATTTCCACTATATAATAACTTTCACTACTGTGTATATCATCTTTTAATGCCATAGACGTATATATATTGAAATATGAGGTCTTATATTCTTTAGCAAAACAAGTATATATAGTTTGAGCCATTATAGCATTTATTGCTATAGTTTTTATAAATGTTGACTTTCCAGATGCATTAGACCCTGTTATTAATACTCCTTTTGAAAAATTACCATTATTTAAAACTGGTTCTTTTACAAGTGGATGATATATATCTTTAAACTCTATATTATTGTCTTCTCTTTTTTCTGAAATTTTCAAACAAGGTTTTGTATAAAAATCTAAACTCTCTCTAAATGAAGCTATAGCAATTAGTGAATCTATAGTTCCTACATACTCATATACATTTTTTAATTCTTTTTTATTTTTTATTATTGTATTTTTAACTTTTTCATAAGTTATTATCTCTCTTAAAAATATTAAATTTGCATATTCTGCAAATACATCCATATCGCTCATTATGCTTTTTTCCTGAATTCCTACGCTTTTTCTTTTAATATTTTTTAGTTTCTTTAAACTTGCATCTATAGAATCAATGTTTTCATCTATTTCAAAGATATTTTTTTCTTTTATTTTATTTGCTGCGTTAACCAAACTTATCATATAACTAAATCCATTTGCATCATAGTTTTCAACTTTATTTCTCTGACTTATAAATACATTTAATACAACACAACCTACTGTTAATATTAAAAACATTGGATGTATAAATAATAGCAGTAAACTAATTGCTGGTATCCATGATAATAATGTAAATTTTAATAGGTTACTTTTACTATTATCTTCTTTATTAAATAAACAATTTGTTATATAAAGTTCATTACTTTTTCCAAGTTTGCCTAAAATAAATTGTATATCATATCTTTCTTTTTCATTTTTCTTAAAAAAGTCTATAACTTTATCACGTTTTGTTAGGACTGCTTGACTATATACTGGAGTTCTTAACATATCATATAGAACTTCTTGTCCAGCTGTAGACTGTGTGTTATTTATTTTTTTAAAAATATCATCCATATTTAAATCATTCCAAGTTATATCATCGATTATGTTTTTTTCATTTTTATTTCTAAAGTAACTAGATACATTTTTCATTTTTATCATAACTTCATCCAAATTAATAGTTTTTCCATAGTTATTTATTATATTAAGTTTTATATATTCTAGTCTTTTTCTATTTTCAACAATGGAAAAAACTATTCCAACTACTACGATAACTATTATACCTACTAATACTTTCCAAACTTCCCCCATTTAACTTCTCCTTTTTAATACTGATTTAATTATATTATATAGTAATATATAACTAAAAAACAGAGGCTCTTGAGTTCATCTCAAGATTTTATCATAGTCTATCTAACCTTATAGAGAACTTTGTTCCTATATCTTTTTCACTATACAATTTTAATTTTCCATTATGAAGTTTTATAATTTTTTTAGTTATTGCTAGCCCTAACCCACTTCCTCCATCTGTTTTACGTGCTTTATCAGCTCTTACAAATTCATCAAATATATTTTCTATAACATCATCTGAAATTCCACATCCATTATCAGCTATAATTATATCTATATACTTTTCACTCTTCTTTAAATCAACAGTAATAGTTGTTCCAACTTCATTATATTTTATTGCATTTATAATTATATTTCCTAAGGCCCTCTCCAACGCCTTAGTATCTATAATAGAATATATACTTTCTTCTGGTATATTCACATCAAGTAAAAATCCATTTTCTTCTATATCTATATAATACAAAGCTACTAATTCTCTTACAAATTCGCTTATATCATGTTTTTCTAAGTTTAACTTATAACCTGGACTATCTAGTTTTGAAAAAACAAATAATTCATCAACTAAATAATTAATTCTTTTAGCCTTATTGTATATATAATCTAGGTATATCTTTTTTTCCTCTTCATTTGTTACAACTCCTTGTGATATTGCCTTTGAATATCCTAATATTGAAGTTATTGGGGTTTTTAAGTCATGAGAAATATCTCTTATAATTCTCTTTTTACCGTCTTCAGCAATACGTCTTTCAATTTCAGATTTTTCAAGCTTATTAACAGTATTATTAAACGACTCTTTTATTTTATTAAACTCTCTATATGAATTAAACTTAACTCCTACATTTGAATAACCTTCACTCATTTTTTTTATTTCATTTTCTAAAATTTTAAGTGGCCTAGATATCTTCTTTATAGACAATATAGATAGCAAAATAAACATTAAAAATACTATAGCTATTGTTAGTACTAAACTAAAATATATGTAAGTCTTGGATTTTTTAGTTCCATACATTTCATGCAAAAGCTTATAGCTATAATCTGGTATCTTTACAATATATAACTTATCACCTTGTTTATATGCTCTTTCTTCATACTTATAGTTTGTATTTTTTTCATTTATAAAATCTTCAATTGAGTAAAATTCTTTTTTATCTTTTTTTACACCTGTTACATTTACCACTTTACCATTTTTAACTTCTTCTACCCATCCACCTTCACTCAATACTTTTTTAATATCTATATCGTTATAATTTTCTTTAAATAAATAGTTTATTTCCCTTTTCGTTACTTCTAAATTTTTACTATTTACTACATTTC